>NZ_JAODYT010000065.1:0-22934 GCF_029834875.1 Pseudomonas sp. GD04158
GCAAGTCCTACAAGCTGGTGGCCATTGGCACCTCCACTGGCGGCCCGGTTGCGCTGCAGCGCGTGCTGACCCAGCTGCCGGCCAACTTCCCGGCGCCCATCGTGCTGATCCAGCACATGCCGGCGGCCTTCACCAAGGCCTTTGCCGAGCGTCTGGACAAGCTCTGCCGCATCCAGGTCAAGGAAGCCGAGGACGGCGATATCCTGCGCCCGGGTCTGGCCCTGCTGGCGCCCGGTGGCAAGCAGATGATGGTGGACGCGCGCGGTGCGGTGAAGATCCTGCCGGGCGACGAGCGCCTCAACTACAAGCCCTGCGTGGACATCACCTTCGGTTCGGCGGCCAAGTCGTACGGCGACAAGGTGCTGGCGGTGGTGCTGACCGGCATGGGCGCCGACGGCCGCGAAGGCGCGCGCCTGCTCAAGCAGGGCGGCAGCCAGGTGTGGGCGCAGGACGAGGCCAGCTGCGTGATCTATGGCATGCCGATGGCCATTGTGAAGGCCAATCTGGCCGACGCGGTCTATGGGCTGGACGACATCGGCCGGCACCTGACCGAGGCCTGCCAGTGACGAACGCTAAGTCGGGTGCATGCGCATGGATGTACTGAGCCTAATCGGCGTCATCCTGGCCTTCGTCGCGATTCTCGGCGGCAACTATCTCGAAGGCGGACATGCCGGCGCGCTGCTCAACGGGCCAGCGGCGCTGATCGTGATCGGCGGCACGCTGGGCGCGGCCTTCCTGCAGGCGCCGGTGAACGTGTTCAAGCGCGCCATGAGCATCCTGCGCTGGATCTTCTTTCCGCCACGCATCGACCTGATCGGTGGTATCAATCGCGTGGTGGGTTGGAGCATGGTGGCGCGCAAGGAAGGGCTGCTGGGCCTGGAGGCCGTGGCCGACGCCGAGCCCGATCCCTACGCGCGCAAGGGCCTGCAATTGCTGGTCGACGGCGCCGAACCCGAATCCATCCGCAGCATCCTGGAAGTGGACCTCTACACCCAGGAGGCGCGCGATATCCAGGCGGCCAAGGTGCTCGAGAGCATGGGCGGTTACGCGCCGACCATCGGCATCATCGGTGCGGTGATGGGCCTGATTCACGTGATGGGCAATCTGGCCGATCCGAGCATGCTCGGCAGCGGCATCGCCGTGGCCTTCGTCGCCACCATCTACGGCGTCGGCTTCGCCAACCTGCTGCTGTTGCCGGCCGGCAACAAGCTCAAATCCATCGCGCTGCGCCAGTCGCGTTATCGCGAGATGCTCCTGGAGGGCATCCTGTCCATCGCCGAGGGTGAGAACCCACGCTCCATCGAACTGAAGCTGCAAGGCTTCATGGACTGATGGAGGTATGGCATGGCGCGCAGGCGGCATCACGAAGATCATGAGAATCACGAGCGTTGGCTGGTCTCCTACGCCGACTTCATCACCTTGCTGTTCGCCTTCTTCGTGGTGATGTACTCGATCTCCTCGATCAACGAAGGCAAGTACAAGATCCTCTCCGAATCGCTGACCGGCGTGTTCAATCAGCCGGATCGTTCGATCAAGCCCATACCGGTGGGCGAGGAGCGGCCGCGCACCGGCGAGCCCGAGAACACCTCGCTGGACGACCCCAGCGCCGATGCCACCCTGCAGAGCATTGCCTCCAGCGTGCGCGAGGCCTTCGGCGAGCTGATCCAGAGCGACCAGCTGACCGTGCGTGGCAACGAGATGTGGATCGAGATCGAGCTGAGTTCCAGCCTGCTGTTTCCCAGCGGCGACGCCTTGCCCAACAACCAGGCGTTCGACATCATCGAGAAGGTCGCCAAGATTCTGGCGCCCTACCAGAACCCGGTCAAAGTGGAAGGTTTCACCGACAATCTGCCGATCCAGACCAGCCAGTTTCCGACCAACTGGGAGTTGTCGTCGGCGCGTGCGGCTAGCATCGTGCGTATGTTGGCCATGGATGGAGTGGACCCGTCACGTCTGGCGGCGGTGGGCTACGGTGAGTTCCAGCCCATCGCGGACAACGCCACGGCCGAGGGCAGGGCGCGCAATCGCCGGGTGGTACTGGTGATTTCGCGCAACCTCGATACCCGGCGCGGGGCGGGTAGTACCGCGGCGCAGCAGTCCGGCGCTGGCACGCAACCTGCACCAGCGCCTGTGTCGGGGGTTCCGCAGTCGTGAGCCGTCAAATCCCAGTCGCCTGCTGCGTGCCGGCGACAGCCATTCTCGGCCTGAGCGCCTCACGCCGGGAGGATGAGAGAACATGAAAGTCTGGGCAGTAGCCAATCAGAAAGGTGGTGTCGGCAAGACCACCACCTCCATCGCGCTGGCAGGCCTGTTGGCCGATGCCGGCAAGCGCGTGGTCGTGGTCGACCTCGACCCCCACGGGTCGATGACCAGTTACTTCGGCCATGATCCCGATACGCTGGAGCACAGCTGCTTCGATCTGTTCCTGCATCAGGGCAACGTGCCGCAGGGGCTGCCCCGGCAGCTGCTGCACAGCACCAGCCACGAGAACATCTCCTTGCTGCCGTCGAGCACCGCACTGGCCACGTTGGAGCGTCAGTCGCCGGGGCAGAGTGGCCTGGGGCTGGTGATCGCCAAGAGCCTGGCGCAGCTGTGGGAGGATTTCGATCACGCCATCATCGACAGCCCGCCACTGCTCGGCGTGCTGATGGTCAACGCGCTGGCGGCCAGCCAGCAGCTGGTGATTCCGGTGCAGACCGAGTTCCTGGCGGTGAAGGGCCTGGAGCGCATGATCACCACGTTGGCCATGATCAACCGCTCGCGCAAGCAGGCGCTGCCCTACACCATAGTGCCGACCCTGTTCGATCGTCGTACCCAGGCGTCCATGAGTACCCTGCGCGTGCTGCGCAATACCTATCCCGATCATCTCTGGCCGGCCTACATTCCGGTCGACACCCGTTTGCGCGATGCCAGCCGGGCAGGGCGCACGCCTTCGCAGTTCGATGCCGGCAGCCGCGGCGTGATCGCCTACCGGGCGCTGCTCAAGCACCTGCTGAGCCACCAGCCGGCAGCGCAGGTGGCTTGAAATGCATGACTGTGTTGAACTGCTGGACTCAAGTCCGACGACGCTCCGGCCGATACGCTGTAGAGCTTTCCATCACGGGTTCCAGTCATGAGTCGTAACCTCGCCACAGCCACGCGCTCCCAGCTTGCCTTGCAGTCATACCTCGACGGTTTGCTGCAGGAGGCTGCCGCCGAGCTGGAGATGTCCGTCAGCCTCGACGAGTTCGAGGCGGCGGTACTCGAGGAGCAGGTGCGCGATGCGCGTCTGGTCGAGCCGGTCGCCGTTGCGCCGGTCATCGAGCCTCAGGTGCAGGCGCCGCCAGTCGAAATGCCCGTACCGGTACAGACCGTGGTCGTCGAAGAGGCGCCGCCGCCTGTGGCTCCTGTCGTCGAGCTGGCGCCGTCGCCTGCGGCCGTGCTGCAGGATGGCCGGCCAGGCTGGGCGGAAGAGCCGTTCGAGTGCCTGCTGTTCGACGTTGCCGGGCTGACCCTGGCGGTGCCGCTGATCTGCCTGGGCTCGATCTACCCGCTGCAAGATCAGGAGCTGACGCCGCTGTTCGGTCAGCCGGAGTGGTTCCTCGGCATCCTGCCGAGCCAGGCCGGCAACCTGAAGGTGCTGGATACCGCGCGCTGGGTGATGCCGGACCGCTATCGCGAGGATTTCCGCGATGGTCTGCAGTACGTGATTTCGGTCCAGGGCTACGAGTGGGGGTTGGCGGTGCATCAGGTCAGCCGCTCTATCCGTCTGGACCCCAGCGAGGTCAAGTGGCGCAGTCAGCGTACCCAGCGGCCCTGGCTGGCCGGTACGGTGATCGAGCACATGTGCGCGCTGCTCGACGTGGCGGCGCTCGCCGAACTGATCGCCAGCGGCGGCGCCAAACGCCTGGCCGCTGGAAAACTGCATTGAGAATTGGTGGGTCCGTGGTTATGGGCTCTATAGTTGATGACAGGCGGGTCGACCCGCACATGCCGCGCTGAGCGGTTTTTGACGAGGCTTGGGACATGAAGAAAAGCTCTGCACAAGGTGCCGAAGATCCGATTCTGCAGTGGGTGACCTTTCGCCTGGATAACGAAACCTACGGCATCAACGTGATGCAGGTGCAGGAAGTCCTGCGCTACACCGAGATCGCTCCGGTACCGGGTGCGCCGAGCTACGTGCTGGGCATCATCAACCTGCGCGGCAACGTGGTCACCGTGATCGATACCCGCCAGCGCTTCGGCCTGGGCTCGGCGCCGGTCACCGACAATACCCGTATCGTCATCATCGAAGCGGACAAGCAGGTGGTCGGCATTCTCGTCGACAGCGTCGCCGAAGTGGTTTACCTGCGTCAGTCCGAGATCGAGACCGCGCCCAACGTCGGCAACGACGAATCGGCCAAGTTCATCCAGGGCGTATGCAACAAGAACGGCGAGCTGCTGATTCTGGTCGAGCTGGACAAGATGATGAGCGAGGAGGAGTGGTCGGAGCTGGAGAGCATCTGATGCTCGAAGCCGCCCTGATCCTGCTGGCGCTGCTCTGTGTGGCGCTGGGCTTCGTCTGCCACGGTCTGTATCGCAGCCAGCAGCGTGCGCTGGCGGAACAGGCCAAGCGTGACGCTGCGCGCGATGCGCGGATCAAGGAGCTGAGCAAGCGTCTGGACACCTACCTGACCGGCAGCATTCGCATGGGCGAAGAACTGCATGAGCTGCGCCGGATCGTCGCGCCGCTGCCGGACAAGGTCAGCCAGATCGAGCAGCGCGACCCCAGCAGCCTGTCGTTCACCCAGGCTGCAAGGCTGGTCGGCATGGGCGCCAGCGTCGATGACCTGACCCAGTCCTGTGGCCTGAGCAAGGCCGAGGCCGAGCTGATCAGCCGGCTGCACCAACCCAAGGCGCGGCAGCCGCAATAGCCTCCCTGCAGGCTGGCCATAGTCGCCAGGGTTCTTAGCAGGCCGCCCGGCCTGTGCAATCGTTCCTAGCGCCCACCACCACTGCACCTACGCTGAAGAAGTGGGGCCATTTTGCGTACCGACGCGGCCGGCCCGGATCACAGTTGCGGGGTGACCCTCATGCATCGCCTGATTCCATTGCTTTGCGCCTGCCTGGCATGCCTGCCGCTCGCTGCCCAGGAGGCGCCGCTGGAGGTGCGCGGCGCCATTACCGTCAACGTCATGCAGGCCAAGCACCTTTACGATCATGGCGCCGTGTTCATCGACGTGCGCCCGGCGCGCGAGTGGGGCTGGGGCCATGTCGAGGGGGCGATGCACATGGATCTGCGCGGGCGCTTCGCTGGCCTGGCCCAGCCGCAGTGGCCGCGCGACCTGCCGCTGGTGATCTATTGCGACAGCGAGATGGGCCCGCAGAGCGCGCAGGCGGTGGAGCAGGCGGTAGCCTGGGGGTTCAGCCGGGTGTTCTATTTCCGCGGCGGCTATTTCGCCTGGCAGCTGTTCGACTTCCCCATGGGCAAGGCCACGGCTGGCGAGGCACTGGCAGTCAGCTCCTCGGACCTCTGAGCAGCGCCGGCGGCGGGGTGACGTCGCGCTCTTTGTCCGCCTCGAAGCCGGGCGGGGTCTTGCCCTGCAGGTACCAGGCGAAGGCGATGATCTCGGCAATGCAGCGGTACAGCGCTTCGGGGATGGCGTCGCCCAGCTCCAGGCGGGCCAGCAGCCGCACCAGCTCGGCATTCTCGTAGATCGGGACCTCGTACTCGCGGGCGATGGCAAGGATGGCCTCGGCCAGTTCGTCGTCGCCCTTGGCGCTGAGCACGGGGGCGTTCTGCCCGTCGTAGTTGAGGGCGATAGCCTGGCGCGGTTCCGCCTTACTGCTCTTGCGGCTCATGCGGTTTCATCCACCCAGCGTTGTTCCAGCGTGGTCTTCGGCCCCTGCGGTGGC
The DNA here is from genome assembly GCF_029834875.1 of Pseudomonas sp. GD04158. Taxonomy (NCBI): domain Bacteria; kingdom Pseudomonadati; phylum Pseudomonadota; class Gammaproteobacteria; order Pseudomonadales; family Pseudomonadaceae; genus Pseudomonas; species Pseudomonas sp. GD04158. Next base: position 5,875 of record NZ_JAODYT010000065.1, read on the forward strand.
AGGCCCTGGCTGCAGGTCAGCTCGCCCACTTCCAGCCCGGCTGCCTGCAGGCGTTCACGCAGGTGGTCGAGTTCGGCGTTGATCAGGGCGGTGGTTTCGCCGCGCTCGGCCCAAAGCTGGCTGGACAGGCTGCCGCGCAGCAGTTGTGCACGTACCTGCAGCGGGCCGAGGTGGTCGAGTTCGAACGCCAGCTCCACGCGCCAGAGCGTTTCCTTGTGTTCCGGTTTATCCGCCTTGCCGCTGTCCTCGCGTTGCAGCTTGATCTGCAGCGGGATCACTTCCTGCTGGTGGCGCATCGGCAGTTCCAGTTGCCAGGTGGTCAGCAGGTTGCCGTTGGCGTCCACCTGGGTCTGCGCCAGGCTCGACAGCTGGTGGGTCTGCAGGCGTGACACGGCCGCGGCGGCGAGTTTCAGCAGGGTTTCCAGATCGGCTTCGCCATCCATGTTCTGCAGCAGGCGCGAGGGCAGGGGGAAGGTCAGGGCCTGCTGGCGCGCCGAGCCGGCGGCATTGACCCCGAGCAGCTGTCTGGCCAGATTCGGCAGGTTCTGGTTGAGGGCATTCTGCAGGCCGGCAAGGGTGGCGGCGCCGCCCGGAAACTGCGGCATCAGCTGTGCGATCAGGCGCAGCAGGTTGGCTTTCAGATCCTGCGCCAGTGCGCCGGTCTGGCCCTGCAGCAGCTTGGCTTCGAGCAATACGCCACTGCTCTCCAGGGCCTGCGCCAGGCCCTTGGCGCTGCTCAGCTGGGTGCTGTCGGGCAGGGCGCCGAGCAGCTTGTCGATGCTGCCGCGCAACGCCTCGTCGCCGGTGCGCAGGCCCTGCAGGCCCTTGATCAATCCTTCCAGAGAGGCCTGACGGTTCTGCTGGGCGGCCAGTTGCTGGCCCAGCACCAGTTGATCGAGGCGGCCGCTCAGCGGCAGGAAGGCGAGGCTCTGGCTGCCCTGCACCTGGGCGCTGAGCAGGCTGCCTAGCGGCAGCGCCATGGGGCTGTCGAGCGCCAGCTTGCTGCCGGCCAGCGGGGTGTTGAGCAGGTTGACCACCAGGCGGTAGACGGTCTGGGCGCCCTGTGGCGGCAGCACCTCACGGCTGATCACCTTGCCCTGTACCAAGGTGCCGGGCGGCAGTTGCTGCAGGTCGAGGCTGGTCAGCGGCTTGTCGCCCCCGGCCTGCAGAACCACGGCCAGACGCGTATCCGACAGGGCGGTGACCACCAGGGCGCTGCCCTGGGCCAGCGCCCGCGGGCTTTCCGCCTGCAGAGTGGCCTGTCGGCCGCCGTCGAGCGTCAGTTTGAGCAGCACCTGAAAGCTCTGCGCCTGTTCGCGAATCGCCACCACTTCGGCCTTGGCGCTCTCGCCGGCGGCCAGCATGCCTTCCAGCGGCTGCAGCAGGCGCACGGCCAGGTCCGCAGCCGTCGCGGCGTTGCGAATCACCGGCGGCGAGGGGGGAAGCGGGCGTGGGCTGCTGATTTCACTCATGGGCTTGGGTTGGGCTCCGTCCTTTGCAGGTGCCGAGGGTGCGCATGGCACACTCCATGTGATTCACACCCTGTCGAAAATGCTGACTGCGGGGACAGCGATGCGCCATGTATAATGCCGCCCCGCTGCGCACCGCACTCCGGCACGCGTCAGTATAGCGGCCGGAGCACCGTCGACTTTAACCCTGCCAGGTATCGATGACCCTTCCCGTTCCTCTTCTCGAAGCCGTGGCGCTCAGTTGTGAGCGGGACTGGCGCATGCTTTTCGAGCATCTGAATCTGGCCATGCAGGCCGGCGACATGCTTCAGGTCAGCGGGCCCAACGGCAGTGGCAAGACCAGCCTGCTGCGTCTGCTGGCCGGCCTGCGCCAGCCCACCGCCGGCAGCATCCGCCTCAACGGCCAGCCGATGAGCGAGCAGCGTGCGGAGCTTGCGCGCAATCTGCTGTGGATCGGCCACGCCGCCGGCATCAAGGGGCTACTGACTGCCGAGGAGAACCTCGCCTGGCTCTGCGCCCTGCATCGTCCGGCCAGCCGCGAGGCGATCTGGCAGGCGCTGGACGCGGTCGGGCTGCGCGGTTTCGAGGACGTTCCCTGTCACACCCTGTCCGCCGGTCAGCAGCGCCGGGTGGCCCTGGCGCGCCTGTATCTGGTCGATACGCCGCCGCTGTGGGTGCTGGACGAGCCCTTCACCGCCCTGGACAAGCAGGGCGTGGCGCAGCTCGAGGCGCATCTGGCCAGTCATTGCGAGCGCGGTGGCGTGGTGATACTGACCACCCATCACAGCCTGCAGCACAAGCCGGCCACCTACCGTGATCTGGATCTGGGGCAGTACGCCGCATGAGCAACGTATTCACCCAGCTTCTGGCCCGCGAGATGCGCCTGCTGGCCCGCCGTCCGTCCGACCTGGCCAACCCCCTGGTGTTCTTCGCCATCGTCATCGCCCTGTTCCCGCTGGCGGTGGGGCCGGAGACGCAATTGTTGCAAACCCTTTCTCCCGGCCTGGTCTGGGTGGCGGCGCTTCTGGCCGTGCTGCTCTCGCTGGACGGGCTTTTCCGCAGTGATTTCGAGGATGGCTCGCTGGAACAGTGGGTCCTTTCGTCGCACCCCCTGCCTCTTCTGGTGTTGGCCAAGGTGCTGGCACACTGGCTGTTCAGCGGCCTGGCGCTGGTATTGCTGGCGCCCTTGCTGGCGCTGATGCTCGGTCTGCCCGGGCGCTGTCTGCCGGTTCTGCTGATTTCCCTGCTGCTCGGCACTCCGGTGTTGAGTCTGCTAGGCGCGGTGGGCGCTGCGCTCACCGTTGGCCTCAAGCGCGGCGGCCTGCTGCTGGCGCTGCTGATTCTGCCGCTGTACATCCCGGTGCTGATTCTTGGCAGCGGGGCGTTGCAGGCGGCCCTGCAAGGATTGCCGGCGACCGGTCACCTGTTGTGGCTGGCCAGCCTCACCGCCCTGGCGGTGACCCTGACACCTTTTGCAATTGCCGCCGGCCTGACCATCAGCGTCGGCGAATAATAACGAACCGTGATACGTAGCCCGGACGTGCTCCGGGAGTGGCTTCCCCGGATCGAATACGGGCTACGTCCGAATGATGAGTCGAGCATGAACTGGACCTGGTTTCACAAATGGGGTTCGCCCAAGTGGTTCTATGAGATGAGCGGTCGCTGGCTGCCCTGGCTGAGCATCGCCGCGGTGCTGCTGATCGTCTCCGGCCTGGTCTGGGGCCTGGCCTTCGCACCGCCGGACTACCAGCAGGGCAACAGCTTCCGCATCATCTACATCCACGTGCCTGCGGCGTTCCTCGCCCAGTCCATCTACGTGACGCTGGCCATCGCCGGCCTGGTGGGCCTGGTCTGGAAGATGAAACTGGCCGACGTCGCCCTGCAGCAGGCCGCGCCCATCGGTGCCTGGATGACCGCCATCGCGCTGCTCACCGGCGCCATCTGGGGCAAGCCGACCTGGGGCACCTACTGGGTGTGGGACGCGCGCCTGACCTCGATGCTGATCCTGCTGTTCCTCTACTTCGGCGTCATCGCCCTGGGCAACGCCATCAGCAACCGCGACAGCGCCGCCAAGGCCTGCGCCGTGCTGGCCATCGTCGGCGTGGTGAACATTCCGATCATCAAGTACTCGGTGGAGTGGTGGAACTCGCTGCACCAGACCGCCACCTTCAAGATCACCGAGAAGCCGGCCATGCCGGTGGAAATGTGGCTGCCGCTGCTGCTGGCGGTGCTGGGCTTCTACTGCTTCTTCGGCGCCGTGCTGCTCTATCGCATGCGCCTGGAGGTGCTCAAGCGCGAGGCACGCAGCAGCTGGGTGAAGACCGAAGTGCAGAACCTCGTGGAGGGCAAGGCATGAGCTTTTCGTCCTTTGCCGATTTTCTCGCCATGGGCACCCATGGCGTATACGTATGGAGCGCCTACGGCATCAGCCTGGCGATTCTGGCGTTGAATGTGGTGCTGCCGATCCTGGCGCGCCGCCGTTACCTGCAAGACGAGGCGCGCCGTTTGCGCCGGGAGAAGTCGAAGTGAATCCGGTCCGCAAGAAACGCCTGTACATCGTTCTGGCCATCCTCTGTGGCGTCAGCATCGCCGTGGCGTTGGCGCTGACCGCGCTGCAGGAGAACATCAACCTGTTCTACACCCCCAGCCAGATCGCCAACGGTGAAGCGCCGGAGGGCACCCGCATCCGTGCCGGCGGCCTGGTGGAGGAGGGCTCGGTCAAGCGTTCGCCCGATACCCTGGAAGTGGATTTCGTCGTCACCGACGGCGCCCACGGCGTGACCATCCGCTACCACGGCATCCTCCCGGACCTGTTCCGTGAAGGGCAGGGCATCGTTGCCCTCGGTCGGGTCAACGAAGACGGCGTGCTGGTGGCCGACGAGGTGCTGGCCAAGCACGACGAGAACTACATGCCGCCTGAAGTCATGCAGGCGCTAGAAAAGAGCGGAATGATGCAGAAGCACAATGAGGCCAAAGCCGCGAAAGGCTATCAGCAGGAGAGCGCACAATGATCCCCGAGCTCGGCCATCTGGCGATGATCCTGGCGCTGTGCCTGTGCCTGGTACAGGCCACGCTGCCGTTGATCGGTGCCTGGCGCGGTGACCACCAGTGGATGAGCCTGGCGCAGCCGGCGGCCTGGGGGCAGTTCGTCTTCCTGTTGTTCTCGTTCATCTGCCTGACCTATGCCTTCATGGTCGACGACTTCTCCGTCGCCTATGTGGCGCACAACTCCAACAGCGCGCTGCCCTGGTACTACAAGTTCAGTGCGGTGTGGGGCGCCCACGAAGGCTCGCTGCTGCTGTGGGCGCTGATCCTGGCCGGCTGGACCTTCGCCGTGGCGATCTTCTCGCGCCATCTGCCGGAAGAGATGCTCGCCCGCGTGCTGGCGGTGATGGGCATGATCAGCATTGGCTTCCTGCTGTTTCTGATCGTCACCTCCAACCCCTTCGAGCGCCTGCTGCCGAACTCGCCGATGGACGGACGCGACCTCAACCCGCTGCTGCAGGACTTCGGCCTGATCGTCCATCCGCCGATGCTGTACATGGGCTACGTCGGCTTCTCGGTGGCCTTTGCCTTCGCCATTGCCGCACTGCTCGGCGGCAAGCTGGACGCCGCCTGGGCGCGCTGGTCGCGGCCGTGGACCATCGTCGCCTGGGCTTTCCTCGGCATCGGTATCGCCCTGGGCTCCTGGTGGGCCTACTACGAGCTGGGCTGGGGCGGCTGGTGGTTCTGGGACCCGGTGGAGAACGCTTCCTTTATGCCCTGGCTGGTGGGCACCGCCTTGATCCACTCGCTGGCCGTGACCGAGAAGCGTGGTGTGTTCAAGAGCTGGACCGTGCTGCTGGCCATCGCCGCCTTCTCCCTCAGCCTGCTGGGGACCTTCCTGGTACGTTCCGGCGTGCTCACCTCGGTGCATGCCTTCGCCACCGACCCGGAGCGCGGCGTGTTCATCCTCGCCTTCCTGCTGATCGTGGTCGGCGGTTCGCTGGCGCTGTTCGCCGTGCGTGCGCCGGTGGTCAAGAGCCAGGTGGGCTTCGGCCTGTGGTCGCGCGAGACGCTGCTGCTGGTCAACAACATCGTGCTGGTGGTGTCGGCGGCGATGATCCTGCTCGGCACGCTGTATCCGCTGGTGCTCGATGCCCTGACCGGCGCCAAGCTGTCAGTCGGCCCGCCTTACTTCAACGCCCTGTTCCTGCCGCTGATGGCGCTGCTGATGGCAGTGATCAGCGTCGGTGTGATCGTGCGCTGGAAGGACACCCCGCTGAACTGGCTGGGCCGCATGCTGGCCCCGGTGCTGGTGGCCAGCGTGGTGCTGGCGCTCATCGCCACCTTCGTCCATGGCGATTTCAACTGGGCGGTGCTGGCCGTGTGCCTGCTGGCGTTCTGGGTGGTCCTGGCCGGGGTGCGCGACATTCTCGACAAGACCCGCCACAAGGGCCTGCTCAAAGGCCTGCCGAGCCTGGGCCGCAGCTACTGGGGCATGCAGATCGCGCACCTGGGTTTCGCCGTGTGCGCCCTGGGCGTGGTACTGACCAGCCTCGGCAGCTACGAGCGCGACCTGCGCATGGCGCCGGGCGATTCGGTGGAGCTGGGCGGCTATCGCTTCCAGTTCGACGGCGCCGTGCACCATGAAGGCCCCAACTTCATTTCCGACAAGGGCACGGTGCGCGTGTTCGACGGCGAGCGGCAGATCAAGGTGCTGCACCCGGAGAAGCGTCTGTACACCGTGCAGCAGGCCACCATGACCGAGGCGGGCATCGATGCCGGCTTCACCCGTGATCTGTTCGTCGCCCTCGGCGAGCCGCTGGAGCAGGGCGCCTGGGCGGTGCGCGTGCACATCAAGCCGTTCGTCCGCTGGATCTGGCTGGGCGCGCTGCTGATGGGCTTCGGCGGCTTCCTCGCCGCCGCCGACAAGCGCTACCGCATCAAGGTCAGAACCCGCGTGCGCGAAGCACTGGGCATGCAGGAGGCCAGCGCATGAGACGTCTGCTGTTGCTGTTGCCGTTGCTGGCATTTCTCGGCATCGCCGTGTTCCTCTACCGCGGCCTGTTCCTCGACCCGTCCGAACTGCCGTCGGCGTTGATCGGCAAGCCGTTCCCGGCCTTCAGCCTGCCCTCGCTGGACGATCCCGAGCGCACCCTCAGCGAGGCCGACATCAAGGGCCGGCCCGCGCTGGTCAACGTCTGGGCCACCTGGTGCCCGGCCTGCCGCCACGAGCATCCGGTGCTGAACAAGCTGGCCGAGGCCGGGGTGGTGATCCATGGCGTCAACTACAAGGACGAGCGGGGGCCGGCGCAGAAGTGGCTGCGCGACCTGCACAACCCCTATCAGCTCAATATCGAGGACGCCAAGGGCAGCCTGGGCCTGGACCTGGGCGTCTACGGCGCGCCGGAAACCTTCTTCGTCGATGCCCAGGGCATCATCCGGCACAAGTTTGTCGGCACCATCGACGAGCGCGTCTGGCGTGAGAAGCTGGCGCCGATCTATCAAGAACTGGTCGACGAGGCACAGCCATGAAGCGTTTGCTGATGTCCGCCGGTTTGGCGCTGGGCCTGTTGGCCAGCGCCCATGCCGCCATCGATACCTTCGAGTTCGCCAGCGAGGCCGAGCGCCAGCGCTATCGCAACCTGATCGAAGAGCTGCGCTGCCCGAAATGCCAGAACCAGAACATCGCCGACTCCGATGCGCCGATCGCCATGGACCTGCGTGGCGAAATCTATCGCATGCTCGAAGAGGGCAAGAGCAACGAGCAGATCATCGACTTCCTGGTTTCCCGCTATGGCGACTTCGTGCTCTACAAGCCACCGCTGACCAGCCGCACGCTGCTGCTCTGGTACGGTCCGGCTGGCCTGCTGCTGATAGGTTTCGGCGTGCTTGGGGTGATTCTTCTGCGCCGCCGCGGGCAGCAGAAGGACCGTTCGGCCGCCGTTCTCTCCGCCGATGAGCAGCAGCGCCTGGCTGCGCTGCTCGAGCAAAACTCTCAGGACCACAAAGACCGATGATCGATTTCTGGTTGCCCGCCGGGCTGCTGTTGCTGACCGCCCTGGCGTTTCTGCTGATTCCGGTGCTGCGCATTCGCAAGCTGCAGGCCGAAGAAGACCGCACCGCGCTCAACGTCACCCTCTATCAGGAGCGCCTGCAGGAGCTGGAAGCCCAGCGCCAGGTCGGCGTGCTCGATGATGCGCAGCTCGAGGCCGGCCGTGCCGAAGCCGCGCGCGAACTGTTGGCCGACACCGAAGGCGTGCAGCGTCGCAGCGGCGTGCTCGGCGGCAAGGTGCCGCTGGTCTGCGCACTGCTGGTACCGGTGCTGGGCGTCGCCCTGTATCTGCACTGGGGCGCGCTCGATCAGGTCGAGCAGGCGCGCAACTTCGCCGCCCAGCAGCCGCAGAGCATCGAGGAGATGACCGCGCGCCTGGAGCAGACCGTCAAGCAGCAGCCGGATTCGGCCGAGGCCTGGTACTTCCTCGGTCGCACCTACATGGCCCAGGAGCGTGCCGGCGATGCCGCCAAGGCCTTCGAGCAGGCGGTGAATCTTGCCGGCCGCGCGCCGGAGCTGCTCGGCCAGTGGGCGCAGGCGCTGTACTTCGCCGAAGGCAAGCAGTGGAACGAGCAACTGCAGGCTCTGACCGACGAGGCGCTGAAGGCCGATCCGGAGGAGGTCACCAGCCTCGGCCTGCTCGGTATCGCCGCCTATGAAAGCCAGCGCTACGCCGACGCCGTGCGCTACTGGGAGCGCCTGGTGGCCGTGCTGCCGGAGCAGGACCCGTCGCGCATGGCCATCGCCGGTGGTATCGAGCGCGCCCGTCAGCAGATGGGCGAGGGCGAGCAGCCCGGCGCTGCCGCCGAGCCGGGTGCCAAGGTGCACGCGCTGGAAGTCAGCGTATCGCTGGCGCCCGAGGTGCAGCGCCAGGTGCAGCCGGACGACGCCGTATTCATCTTTGCCCGTGCCCTCAGCGGCCCGCCCATGCCGCTGGCGGTCAAGCGCATGAAGGTTTCCGACCTGCCGGCGCAGGTCAGCCTGTCGGATGTCGATGCGATGATGCCCGAGCTCAAGCTGTCGGCGTTCGAGCAGGTGCAGCTGGTGGCGCGGGTATCGCGTGAGGGGAATGCGACCAAGGGCGAGTGGATCGGCCAGCTGGGCCCGGTCTCCAACACCGCACGTGACACACAGGCGCTGCTGATCGACAGCCGCGACGGGCAGACACAATGAAACGCCTGGCGCTGCTCTGCGCGATCGCTCTCGGTCTCTCCGGCTGCGTGCTGCAGCAGCCGAGCCCGCCGGTCGGCAAGCTGCCACCGGCGCAGCAACCCGGCACGCCGGCTGGCAAGTTGCCGCCGGTCCAGCAGCCCTCGCACCCGCGCTACGCACCGCCGCCCGGAGTGAAGAGCCACTGGAATCCGGCCTTGGGCGTGTACGTGGTCGAAGGCGCACGCGACCTCTACTACCGCGAGCGCATCTTCTATCGCTGGGATGGCGGCTGGAGCTGGTCGCCACAAGCCGGCGGGCCCTGGAAGGCCACCGACAGCTCGGGCATACCGCCGGGGCTGTTCCGTCAGTATCAGAACCGCTGATCGCGCATTTCCTGTTGCCTCCAAACGAAAACGGCGCCCGTAGGCGCCGTTGTTGTTTGGGTTCGATCCGGGCTCAATGCGCCCAGATCATGCCTACCAGCAGGTAGCAGATCAGCGTCACCAGCACCACGCCGAACAGGTTGAGGGCAAAGCCCGCCTTGATCATCGACTGTATCTTCATATGCCCGGTGCCGAACACGATGGCATTGGGCGGCGTCGCCACCGGCATCATGAAGGCGCAACTGGCGGCGATGGCGGCAGGAATGGCCAGCAGCTCGGCCGGCATGCCCTGCGACACGGCCAGCGCGCCCAGCAGCGGCAGGAAGGCCGCCGCGGTGGCGGTGTTGGAAGTGACCTCGGTGAGGAAGATGATCACCAGCACCACCACGCCGATCATCGCGATCACCGGCAGGGCGCCCAGGGCGCCAAGGCTCTGCGCGATCCACTCGGCCAGGCCGGTGCTGCGGATCACCCCGGCCAGTGACAGGCCGCCGCCGAACAGCAGCAGCACGCCCCAGGGCAGTTTGCTGGCGCTTTCCCAGTTCATCAGAAACACCCGCTGCTTGGCGTCCACCGGGATGATGAACAGCGCCAGGGCGGCAGCGATGGCGATGCTGGTGTCGTTGACGCCGGGCACCCAGCCGGCGACCAACGGCTGGAACACCCAGGCCAGCGCGGTGATCACGAACACCAGCGCCACCAGCTTCTCGCCGCGGCTCAGCGGGCCGAGTTCGGCCAGTTCGCTGCGGATCAGCTGGGTGCTGTCATGCCCGGCCAGGTTGAAGCCGCCACGGGTCAGCCACCACCAGATGAACGCCAGCATGATGATCGCCACCGGCAGGCCGAGCAGCATCCACTGACCGAAGCCGATCTGCACCTCGTAGTTGTCGGCGAGGAACGCCGCCAGCAGGGCATTGGGCGGGGTGCCGATCAGCGTGGCGATACCGCCGACGCTGGCGGCATAGGCGATGGCCAGCAGCAGGGCGGTGGCGAAGCGCTCGCGCTCGTTGTCGCCGGCCTCCTGCTCGCCGGTCAGCAGGCCGATCACCGACAGGCCGATGGGCAGCATCATGATGGTGGTGGCGGTGTTGCTCACCCACATGCTGAGAAAGGCGGTGGCCAGCATGAAGCCGGCGATCTGCTTGCTCGGTTTGCTGCCCATGGCCAGCAGCGTCATCAGGGCGATGCGCTTGTGCAGATTCCAGCGCTCCATGGCCAGGCCGAGGATGAAGCCGCCGAGGAACAGGTAGATGGTCGGGTTGGCGTAGGGCGCGGTGGCGGCGTTGAGGCTGTCGATGCCCAGTGCCGGGATCAGCAGGATCGGCAGCAGCGAAGTGGCGGGAATCGGGATGGCCTCGGTGGACCACCAGGTGGCCATCAGCAGCGTCAGGCCGACGGTGGCCCAGGCGGCGCTGGAAAGCTCGCCCGGCGGATCGGTGAGCAGGTAGGCGAGCAGCAGCAAGGGGCCCAGGATCAGACCGATCCAGGCGGCCTTGGCAGGCGCCGTAGAGTCATTGGTGGTTACTGCCATGTCAGGCTTCCTTCAGCTAAAAAGGCGGCTTTATAGCCCAGTGGGCGACTGTATGACCACGTAACGGCTTGTCGGTTTTGCTTCAGTCTGTGTCACCTCGCTGCAGCGCTTGCGGGGCGCGGCTGTACAAGGGCCCGCCGCAGCGGTTGCAGTAGCTGGCGTTGTGTTCGTGGCGGGGCTTCTTGCAATGCGGGCAGTCGTGTTCCATCTGCCCCTCCAGCCGCATGGCATTGGCCAGTTCGGCGGTGAAGATGCCGGTGGGCACGGCGATGATCGAGTAGCCGGTGATCATCACCAGCGTGGCGAGCATCTGACCGATGGGCGTTTGCGGCGTGATGTCACCGAAGCCCACGGTGGTCAGCGTCACCACCGCCCAGTAGATGCTGATCGGTATGCTGGTGAAGCCATTGGCCGGGCCTTCGATCACGTACATCAGGGCGCCATATACCGTGACCAGGGTGGAGACGCTGACCAGAAAGACGATGATCTTCTGCTTGCTGCCGCGCAGCGCCACCAGCAGGAAATTCGCCTGGGACAGATACTGACGCAGCTTGAGCACGCGGAAGACGCGGATCAGGCGTATGGCGCGCACGATCATCAGGTACTGCGCATCGGCGAACATCAGCGCGAGGATGGCTGGCAGTACCGCCAGCAGATCCACCAGGCCGAAGAAACTGAAGGCATAGCGCATGGGCTTGGGCGATATGTACAGACGCAAGCCGTACTCGATGGCGAAAAGAACGGTGAAGAACCATTCCAGTGCTCTGAATACCTCGGCGTACTGGTTATGGAAGTGCTCGACGCTGTCGAGCATCACCACCACCAGGCTGGCCAGGATGGTCACCAGCAGCCAGTTGTCGAAGCGCTGAGCGGCCGGTGTGCTGGTTTCGAAGATGATGATGTAGAGGCGTTGGCGCCAGGTCTGGCCTTTGTCCACGGCGTGACTCTCCTAGTAAGGCGAGGGGCAAGCCTAGGCAGGAGAGTGTAGCCAGGGCAAGTGACAGGCGCGGGCGAGGGCGCCTACTGATCTTCCGGCGACGACTCCTCCCGCGGGTCGGCGAGCAGGAACTGCTCTCCCGTCACTGCCGTGATTCGCGCGGTACCCATATTGAGCATTTGCCATTGCCACTGCCCGTAGCGGGTGCTGAAGGTGCCGTAAGCCCGGCATGGGCCATGCAGATACCAGTCGTGTTCCTGGCGAGCGGTAACGAGTATGGCGTGGCGCAGGAACTCGGCGACTGCCTGCGGACTGACCTTGAAGTCCGCGCAGTTCTCCTGCCGCGGGCCGAGGCCATCCTCGATCACCTCGATATCGCTGACCGGGCCGATCAGGCTGGGGATCGCCTCGGCACTGGCGGCGCTTGTCGCCAGCAGCAGGCTGAGGCCGAGCGTTCGTCTGTCCATGTCTTGGGTGATCCCTCACTGGCTGGCATCAGGTCGCCAGCTTAGCCCACTGCCCGCGAATCGGCCCGGCACCAGTCGCCGTTTCAGTCTAGGGCCAGGTAGTGCTTGGTAGAGCTGTCGCTGAGGCCTTCCCTGCGCGTGTTGGTGCCGCTGGCGACGAACAGGGCGTCACCGGCTCTGTGGTGAGCGGTCTCGCCGGTGATCTCACTTCGCCGAGGGTCACCACCGCCAGCTCTCGAGCAAAACCTCAACGAGAATTTCAGCCAGGTTCGGCTTCCGCGCGTTCGAAAACATGACGCAGGCCGACCGCTCGGTCACCCAGGTGGCCACAATTTGCAGCCGAACTCCTGCGCGACAAGGGGGCTCTACTGTCTGTCCCGGCGACCCGAACCCGCGGTCGCAAACCGATCAGACAGGAGTCCCGATGACGTCAACACCAGCATCCCTCTGGCCCAAGTCCTGGTTGATGATCGTCGCCTGTGCGCTGCCGCTGCTCGGCGGCTGTTCCTCCGAGGCAGAGCCGGCACCCGAGCCGCCGCGGGTGGCATTGGTCGAGCCGCTGCAGCCCGCCGCGCCGCAGGCCGAGGCGCTGCGTTTCTCCGGGGTGGTGCAGAGCGTGACCACCACCCAGCTGTCGTTCGAGGTGGCCGGGCGCATCGAGCGCATCCTGATCGATGAGGGCACCCGCGTCAGGCGGGGGCAGCCGCTGGCCGAGCTGGACCGCACCGACTACCGCCTGCAGCTGCGTGAAGCCGAGGCGCGCCTGCGTCAGCTGGAGGCGGATCTGGCGCGCAAGCGCACCCTGCTTGCCGAAGGCATTCTCGCCCCTGCCGCCATCGAGGCGCTGGAGGCCAACACCGTGGCCGCGCGGGTGGCTCGCGACAGCGCGCAGCGCGACTTGGACCACAGCACCCTGAACGCGCCGTTCGATGGCGTGGTGGCGCGCCGCCTGGCCGAGCCGGACATGGTGGTAGCGGTCGGCACGCCGGTGTTCGAGATGCAGGACAACCGCCAGATCGAGGTCAGCGTCGATCTGCCGGAAAGCGCCGCGCTGAGCATTCCGCTCGGGCCCGAGCTCGAGGCCGAAGCGCAGCTGGTGATCGCCGATCTGCGCCTGCCGCTGCGCTACAAGGAGCACAGCACCCAGCCGCGCGAAGGTGCGCGCACCTACCGGCTGGTGCTGCAGGGCGAGCCGCCCGAGGACTACAACCTGCTGCCGGGCATGGCCATGCGCGTCAGTCTGCAGCGCCCCGCGCAGCCACAGACAGAGGAGGAGGGCTTTCGCCTGCCGCTGTCGGCGCTGCAGACCGGCAGCGACGGCAAGCACTTCATCTGGCAGGCCGATGAAGGTCGCGCGCGGCGGCTGACGGTGCAGCTGCAGCAGGTCGAAGGCGATCAGGCGCTGATCCGCGGCGAGGGCCTGCAGGCGCAGCTGCCGATCATCGTCGCCGGCGGCAGCAAACTGCACGAGGACCAGCCGATCGAAGCGCGGGAGCGGAACTGAGCCGATGGATTTCGCCCGTTACGCCATCACTCGGCCGGTCAATATCTGGATTCTGGTGCTCACCTGCCTGCTCGGCGGCATCCTCGCCTTCTTCGAGATCGGCCGCCTGGAAGACCCGGAATTCACCATCAAGCAGGCCATCGTCAACGTGCAGTACCCCGGCGCCACGGCGCTGGAGGTCGAGCTGCAGGTGACCGAGCCGCTGGAAAGCGCCATCCAGCAGATGTCGCAGATCAAGGAGATCCGCTCGCGCTCGATGCCGGGCATCGCCGAGATCCGCGTGGAGATGCAGGACCGCTACGACGGTGACGCGCTGCCGCAGATCTGGGACGAGCTGCGCAACAAGATCAACGATGCCCAGGGCGACCTGCCGCCGGGCATCGAGCCGCCGCAGGTCAACGACGATTTCGGTGATGTCTACGGCATCTTCTACGCCCTGACCGGCGACGGTCTGACGCTCAAGGAACTGCACGAAACGGCCAAGGACCTGCGCCGCGCGCTGCTCACCGCCGACGGCGTCGGCAAGGTGGAGATCGCCGGTGTGCAGGAGGAACGCATCCTGGTGGAGGTCGATCAGGCGCAGCTGGCGGCGATGAACATCGCCCCCGACGAGATCGCCGCAGCGCTGGGCGATACCGATGCCGCGGTGGAAGCCGGCGGCGTCAATGCCGGCGACTTCTTCGTGCGCCTGCGCCCCAGCGGAGCGTTCGACTCCCTGGAGGAGCTGCGCGCGCTGTCGGTCGGCCAGGGCCCGCAGCGGGTCGAGCTGGGCGCCATCGCCAAGCTCTCGCGCGACTACGCCGAGCGGCCGCAGCAGATCATCCGCCACAACGGCCAGCCGGCGCTGACGCTGGGTATCAGCGGGGTGTCCGGGGCGAACATCGTCGAGGTCGGGCACAGCGTCGAGGCAGTGCTGCAGGCCAACGAGCACCGCATGCCGCTGGGCGCCGAGCTGCACCCGCTGTACCAGCAGCACCGCATCGTCGACGAGTCGGTGAACAGTTTCGCCCTCAACGTGTTCCTCTCGGTGGCCATCGTGGTCGGCGTGCTGTGCATCGCCATGGGCCTGCGCGCCGGGGTGATCATCGGCGCGGTGCTGTTTCTCACCGTGCTCGGCACGTTGCTGGTGATGTGGCTGGTCGGCATCGAGCTGGAGCGGATTTCCCTCGGCGCGCTGATCATCGCCATGGGCATGCTGGTGGACAACGCGGTGGTGGTCTGCGACGGCATGCTGGTGCGTCAGCGCCAGGGCAAGAGCATCCTCGAGGCGTCGCAGCAGACGCTGCAACAGACGCAGTGGCCGCTGCTGGGGGCGACCATCATCGGCATCCTGGCCTTCGCCGGCATCGGCCTGTCCCAGGACACCACCGGCGAGTTCCTCTTCTCGCTGTTCTTCGTCATTGCCGTGTCGCTGCTGCTCAGCTGGTTGCTGGCCCTGCTGCTGGTACCGCTGTTCGGCCATTACCTGCTGCGCAATGGCGGCGCCGACGAGGATGCCGATGCCGCATACGACGGCCCCTGGTACGCGCGCTATCGCCGGCTGGCTACAGGTGTGCTGCGCTGGCCGAAGCTGACCATCGGCGCGCTGCTGGTGCTGACGGTGATCAGCGCGGTGATCTTCACCCGTCTGCCGCAGAGCTTCTTCCCGCCGTCGAGCACGCCGCTGTTCTACGTCAACCTGTTCCTGCCGCAGGGCACGCATATCCGCGATACCGCGCGCGCTGCCAGCGAGGTCGAGCAGTACCTGGCCGAGCAGGACGGCGTGAGCGATGTGTCGAGCTTCATCGGCGCCGGGGCCTCGCGCTTCATGCTCACCTACATGCCGGAGCAGCCGAATGCCTCGCTGATGCACTTTCTCGTGCGCACCGAGGATGCCGAGCGGATCGACGGCCTGGTCCGGCAGATCAACCAGGAGCTACCGCAGCGCTATCCATCGGCGGACGTCAGCGCCGCCCAGTTCATGTTCGGCCCCAATGCCGAGGCCAAGCTGGAGGCGCGCATCAGCGGCCCGGACATCGAGGTGCTGCGCGAGATATCCGCCGAGGGGCGCAAGCGCCTGCAGGAGCAGGGCCGGGTGCTCAACGTGCGCGACGACTGGCGTCAGCCGGTGCTGGTGCTGCGCCCGCAGCTGGCGCTGGATCGCCTCGCCGATGCCGGACTGACCCGCCAGGCGGTGGCGCGCGCACTGGCTGCCGGCAGCGAGGGCCAGCGCGTCAGCCTGCTGCGCGAGCGCGACGAGCTGATCCCGGTGGTGCTGCGCGCCGCGCCGGATGACCGCATCGACGCCGACAACCTGCTGCAACGGCTGATCTGGAGCCCGGCCGGCAACGGTTACGTGCCGCTGGCGCAGGTCGCCGACCGCATCGAACCGAGCAGCGAGGACGGCATCATCGTGCGCTACGACCGCGAGCGCACCATCTCCATCCGCGCCGAACCGCGCGACGGCGAGAACACCAACGAGGCGCACGAGCGCATCCGTCCGCTGATCGAGGGCATCGAGCTGCCGGTGAACTACAGCCTGAAGTGGGGCGGCGACTACGAGCAGTCCTCCGATGCCCAGCAGGCGCTGGCCAGCACGCTGGCGGTGCCTTATTTGGCGATGGTGCTGGTCACCGTACTGCTGTTCGCCCGGGTGCGTCAGCCGCTGATGATCTGGGCGGTGGTGCCCATGGCCATCTGCGGCGTGAGTTTCGGCCTGCTGCTCACCGGCCAGGCCTTCGGCTTCATGGCGCTGCTCGGCCTGCTCAGCCTGACCGGCATGCTGATCAAGAACGCCGTGGTGCTGGTGGATGAAATCGACCGGCAGATCGCCGCCGAGGTGCCGCGCCTGACCGCCATCATCGAGGCCTCGGCCTCGCGTCTGCGCCCGGTGACGATGGCCGCCGGCACCACGGTGCTGGGCATGGTGCCGCTGCTGTTCGACCCGTTCTTCGCCAACATGGCGGTGACCATCATGGGCGGCCTGGGCTTCGCCACGCTGCTGACCCTGCTGGCCGTGCCTTGCCTGTACCTGCTGCTGATGAAAGTGCGCCCGGAGGAAACCGCATGACTGCCAAGGCCCTGGCCGCTCCGCTGCTGCTCGCCCTGGCCCTGAGCGCCTGCTCCAGCGCACCGCAGCACCCGGCGCCGCAACTGCCGGATACCTGGTTCAGCGCCGCCGGCGTCCACCCGGCCGATGCCGAGTCGCTGGCCAGCTGGTGGCGCCAGTTCGACGACCCGCAGCTCACCGCGCTGGTCCACCGCGCCATGCAGCAGAACCACGATGTACGCCTGGCCATGGCGCGGGTCGACAGCGCCCGCGCGCAGCTGCGCCAGTCGCGCGCCGGCCTGCTGCCGAGCTTCGATTTGCCGGGCTCGGCCAGCCGCCAGTGGATCGAGAACGACCAGGACGCCGAACCCGGTAGCCCGCTGGCCGAGTTCATCCCGGATGACGACCCGATCGCCTTCGACAGCTGGGAACTGGCGCTGCAGGCGACCTGGGAACTGGACCTGTTCGGCGCCACCCGCGCCCGGCGCGACAGCGCCGCCCAGCAACTGCGCTCGGCCGAGGCGCAGACGGTGGCCGCACGCCTGGCCGTGG
>NZ_JAODYT010000066.1:0-22773 GCF_029834875.1 Pseudomonas sp. GD04158
TGGCCCTGCTGCTGGCAAGCGGCATCGCCCTGGCCTTGCTGGCTCAGCAGCGCCCGCTGGGCGACTACCTTGCCGACTATCGCACCGCCGCCGGGGAGCAGCGCGACCTGCTGCTCGCCGATCGCAGCCAGATCCGCCTCAACAGCCGCAGTGCGCTGGACGTTGCGTTCGACGACGACGAGCGCCGCCTGATACTGCTCAGCGGCGAAATCCTGATCCAGACCGCAAAGGGCGATGCGCGTCCGTTCGTCGTGGAGACGGCGCAGGGCCGCCTGCGTGCCCTGGGAACGCGCTTTCTGGTGCGTCGCGATGGCGACGCCACCGAGCTGATCGTCCTGCAGTCGGCCGTGGCTGCGCGGCCGCTCTCCGGTACGCAGGAGCGCATCATCCAGAGTGGCGAGCAGGTGCGCATGGACAGCCGGCATCTCAGCGACAGCAGCCCCGCTCCCATCGGCGCCGATGCCTGGAGTCGCGGCATGCTGGTGGCGGACAACCTGCCGCTGCAGCGCCTTATCGATCAACTCGGCGAATACCGTAGCGGCTACCTGGGCCTCGACCCGAGCCTGGCCGGCTTGCGTATCAGCGGCAGCTTCCCGCTGCACGACAGCGACAAGGCCCTAGCCGCGCTGCCACCGAGCCTGCCGGTGCGCATCGAGCAGATCGGCCCCTGGTGGACGCGCGTCGTGCCGGCAGAAAAATAATCTGCCGCCCCTGTCATTTTTGATTTCTGCTTCGGCAAAAGGACATTGAGATACATTACCTCTTAGGAGAAGTTCGCAATGTCCTCCACCGCCGCTCCCTTCCGCCGCACCCTGCTGGCGCTGACCATCGCCCTCGCCGGCCAGGTGGGGTTGGCTCATGCCGAGCCCTATCAGTTGCCCGCCGGCCCCCTGGCCGCCACGCTCAACCAGATCGCCAGCCAGGCCGGCGTGACCCTGAGCATCGACCCGGCGCTGACCGAGGGCAAACGCTCGGCGCCGGTAGAAGGTGATCTGCAAGCCGTCGACGCGCTCAACCAGGCCCTGCGCGGCACCGGTCTGCAACTGCAGAGCAACGGCGCTGGCGTCTACAGCCTGGTGCCTGCCGCCGAATCGGCGGTGGCGCTGCCCGACGTGACCGTTACCGCCAGCGAACAGGCCGCCGAAACGGCCTGGGGCCCGACCCGCGGCTACCTGGCCAGCCGCACGGCAACCGGCACCAAGACCGACACGCCGCTTCTGGAGACGCCACGCTCCATCTCGGTTGCCACCCGTGAGCAGATGCAGGATCGCAAGGTGCAGAACCTGGACGATGCCGTGCGCTACATGCCCGGCGTGATCGCCAGCAGCTACGGCAGCGACAGCCGCGCCGACTGGATGAAGATCCGCGGCTTCGAACCGATTCAGCTGCTCGACGGCCTGCCGCTGCCCAAGGGCAGCTACACCATGCCCAAACTGGAGACCTGGAACCTGGAGCGCGTCGCCGTGCTGCGCGGCCCGGCATCCTCGGTCTATGGCCAGACCCCGCCCGGCGGCCTGGTTGACGCCGTCAGCCGTCGCCCACAGGCCGAAAGCAGCCATGAAGTGCAGGTGCAAGTCGGCAACTACCAGCACAAGCAGATCAGCTTCGACAGCACCGGCAAGATCGATGACGAGGGCCGTTTTCTCTACCGGTTCAGTGGCGTGGGTCGTGACAGCGGCACGGTCATCGAGCATATGGATGACCAGCGCTTCAACCTGGCGCCCAGCCTGACCTGGAACATAGCAGGCGACACCAGGCTGACCTTCCTCGGCCAGTTCAATCGCGACGATACCGGCGGCACCAGCCAGTTCCTGCCTCTGCAAGGCACCAAGCTGGGCACGCCGGCCGGCAAGATCGACTACAACAAGAACCTCGGCGACCCCGACTGGGAGTTCTACGACAAGACCTTCTATGCCCTCGGCTACGCCTTCGAGCATCGCATCAACGATGTCTGGCAGTTCAATCAGAACCTTCGCTACAGCAAGCTCGAGCTGGATAACCAGATCATCACGGCTGGGGGTTGGGCTACCGCGGTCGCTGACGACGGCACGGTTGCGCGCGGCGCCAACGTGTACGACGAGAACATCAGCCACTTCGCCATGGACAACAATTTCCAGGCTGACTTCCGCACGGGCGCGCTGACCCATACCTTGCTGCTGGGCGTGGATTATCTGCGCGTCAACACCGATTACCGCTGGCTGTATGGCAGCGCCCCGAGCAGCAATATCATCAACCCGATCTATGGCCAGGACTTCAGTGGTGTCGCCTACACCGCCTTCCAGGACTACAACCAGAAGCGCAGGAACACCGGCCTCTACCTGCAGGACCAGATCGCCCTCGACGCCTGGCGCCTGACCCTGGGAGGCCGCTGGGATCGGCTGGATACCGACTCGGTGTTCTACAACGCCAATGACGCCAAGGACAGCCGCCGCGACAGCCAGTTCAGCGGCAACGCCGCGCTGAGCTACGTCTTCGACTCCGGCTTCACGCCCTACCTGTCCTACGCCGAATCCTTCCAGGCCGAAGCGGGCGGCAATGGCGGCGCCGCGTTCAAACCCAGTACCGGCAAGCAGTACGAGCTGGGCATCAAGTACCAACCGCCGGGCAGCGACATGCTGTTCACCGCCGCGGTCTATGACCTGAAGCGGCAGAACATCGTGACCACCAATATCGCCGGCGCCAGCGAACCGGTGAGCGAGGTGGAGGTACGCGGCCTGGAGCTGGAGGCCACCGGCAACCTCACCGAGAACCTCAGCCTGACGGCCTCCTACACTTACACCAACAGCAAGATGACCAAGGTTGGCGACCCGCGCGACAAGAACCGCGCCCTGCGTCTCACGCCGGAACACCAGGCTTCGATCTGGGCCGACTATGACTGGAATCAGGGCATGCTGGCCGGATTCGGCGTTGGCTTCGGCGCCCGCTTCGTCGGCTCCACCGACAACATCGCCGTCGGCAACCTGGGTTTCGTGCGGGATGCCTCCGACGGCCACAGCAGCGCCTACACCGTCTACGACGCTGCCGTGCGCTACGACCTCGGTCAGCTCGATGCCAGCCTGCGTGGTGCCAGCGTATCGCTCAACGCCAACAACCTGTTCGACAAGGAATACCTGGCCACCTGCGACGGCTTCTACTGCTATGCCGGCGACCCGCGCCGGGTCACCGCGAGCATCGACTACAAGTGGTAACAGGCTGAAAAACAGGAGCCGCCCGATGGGCGGCTCCTGCCATTTACGCCACAGTCAGCCCGCCGTCTCCTGCAACTCGGCAGCACCCTTGAAGAACACCAGCATCAGCGCCACGCCCGCCCCTAGCAACGGCAGCAACGCCACCAGCATCAACAGCACGCTGGCCAACATCAGCCCACCGACGATATCGAGCCAGGCCATCACTTTCAGCGCCGGATAGGGACCTTGCAACTTGAGCAGCCGTATCCCCAGCCAGGTAGTGCAGATGCCCATAAGACACAACAGCGCCATATAGCCGATGGTCTGCCAGTCCAATCCGGCGAACAGTTGGTCACTGAAAAGCATGTCCACTGCCTCCAGCAGCAGCGTCACCGCCAGCAGCAACCAGATCGGTACGCTGAGGTTGCGCGCGAAAAAACGCACCTCGGCAAAGGCTTTGAAACGCAGCAGCAGGTAGCAGCCGAGTAACGCCAGCACCAGGCTAAGCCAGTCGGTGTAGGTAAACAGCAGTTCAGCTTCATCTGCCTCCAGCAGGGCTCCGGCAAATGTAAGCCCGACCACCATAGCGTTGGCTACCACCGAGACCAGCGCCAGCCAGCCGAGCACCCGCAGCTGGCGAGCGCTCCAGCCTGGCAGGCGGTGAACGGGAGCGGCGTCGAGCAGCTCCACCTGTGGCGCACTGTAGGGATTGTCCGGTTGCATCGCACGTCCGCCTTGTTCGGCAAAAACCCGAGGCTAACCAGCCGCGCGGCGCTTGACCAGACTGTACGGTTCAACCCAGCGGTGGCTGTACCGCGACGCCACCGCAGC
This sequence comes from Pseudomonas sp. GD04158, assembly GCF_029834875.1. Classification (NCBI taxonomy): domain Bacteria; kingdom Pseudomonadati; phylum Pseudomonadota; class Gammaproteobacteria; order Pseudomonadales; family Pseudomonadaceae; genus Pseudomonas; species Pseudomonas sp. GD04158. Next base: position 3,999 of record NZ_JAODYT010000066.1, read on the forward strand.
CGCGCAATAGGCTTTGCCAGTCACCGGAGAACGACCATGTCCACCGAACTGCTGCTCGCCTTCATTGCCTTCGCCTTCGTCACCTCGGTGACGCCCGGCCCCAACAACATGATGCTGCTCGCCTCGGGCGTGAATTTCGGCGTGCGCCGCAGCATCCCGCACATGCTCGGCATCAGCCTGGGCTTCATGCTGCTGGTGGCCTCGGTAGGCCTGGGCCTCGGCCAGCTGTTCGAACGCCTGCCGGTGCTGCATGACGTGCTGCGTTACGTCGGCGCGGCCTACCTGCTCTACCTGGCCTGGAAGATCGCCCAGGCCGGCGCTCCGCAAGGCCGTGACAACCCCGCCGCCAAGCCGTTTACCTTTCTCCAGGCCGCGGCCTTCCAATGGGTCAACCCCAAGGCCTGGATCATGGCCATCGGCGCCATTACCACCTATACCCCGCAGGACGGCTTCGTCAGCAACGTGCTGCTGATCGCTGCACTGTTCGCCCTGGTCAACTGCCCCAGCGTCGGCCTGTGGACCGTCGCCGGCAGCCTGCTGCGCAGCTGGCTGGACAACCCGCGCGCCCTGCGCGCCTTCAATATCGGCATGGCGCTACTGTTGGTCGCCTCGCTCTACCCCATCTTCGTCGACACGGGACTGCTCTGATGCAAGACGTCGCCCCTACCCGCCTGCGCCCACTGGCCGATACCTCCACCTCGGCCGTGGTGGCTGGCTTCATCGCCATGCTCACCGGCTACACCAGCTCCCTGGTGCTGATGTTCCAGGCCGGCCAGGCGGCCGGCCTCAGCGCCGGGCAGATTTCCTCGTGGATCTGGGCACTGTCGATCGGCATGGCACTGTGCTGCATCGTGCTCTCGCTGCGCTACCGCGCGCCGGTGATGATCGCCTGGTCGACGCCCGGTGCGGCGCTGCTGATCACCAGTCTGCCGCAGGTCTCTTATGGCGAGGCGATTGGCGCCTATATCCTGGCTTCGGGCCTGATCGTGCTGATCGGCCTGACCGGAACCTTCGACCGCCTGATGCGCCGCATACCCGCCTCCATCGCCGCTGCGCTGCTGGCCGGTGTGCTGTTCAAGATCGGTCTGGAAATCTGCGTGGCCGCCGAGCAGCAGCCCTTCCTGGTGATCGCCATGCTGCTGGCCTATCTGCTCGGCAAACGTCTTTGGCCGCGCTACTCGGTGCTCTCCGCGCTGATCGTGGGCAGTGTGCTGGCCGGGGTCTTCGGCCTGCTGGACTTCAGCGATTTCCAGCTGCAGCTGGCCACGCCTGAATGGACTACGCCCAGCTTCTCGCTGGCCGCGGCGATCAGCATCGGCATTCCGCTGTTCATCGTCGCCATGGCCTCGCAGAACCTGCCCGGCATGGCCGTGCTGCGCGCCAACGGCTATGACGTGCCGGCCTCACCGCTGCTGACCAGCACCGGCCTGGTATCGATCCTGATGGCGCCGTTCGGCAGCCACGGCATACACATGGCCGCCATCAGCGCCGCCATCTGCGCCGGCCCGGAAGCCCATGAAGACCCGCGCAAGCGCTACACAGCGGCGGTCTGGTGCGGGGTGTTCTACGCCATCGCCGGCATCTTCGGCGCCACCCTGGCCTCGCTGTTCGCCGCGTTGCCGGCCGCACTGATCCTCTCCATCGCCGCGCTGGCGCTGTTCGCCTCGATCATTGGCGGCCTGACCCAGGCCATGAGCGAGCCCAACGAGCGCGAAGCGGCGCTGATCACCTTCCTGGTCACGGCGTCGGGGATGACCCTGGCCGGCGTCGGCTCGGCCTTCTGGGGCATAGTCGCCGGCCTGTTGACCCTGGCAGTGCTGAACTGGGGCAAGCGGTAACCCCCGTAGCCCGGATGCAGTCCGGGCTACGAGCGGTAGGGTGCGCCGTGCGCACACCACTGGCTGACAGCCTGTTCAACGGTGCGCGCAGCGCACCCTACCGTTCGGCCACCACCTCGTGGGCCAGCTCGGCGCCATGCACGCGGTTGACCCACAGACCGAACAGCGCCGCCGTGATGAACATGATCAGGCTGTAGATGGCTGCGGGAATGGCCATGGTCGGGTTGTTCAGCAGCGCCGGGCTGAGCGCCAGGGCGATGGCCAGGGTGCCGTTGTGGATGCCGATCTCCATGGCGATGGCGATCGCCTGACGCAGATTGAGCTTGAGCAGCCTGGGTACGCAGTAGCCCACCGCCATGCTCAGCAGGTTGAAGGCCAGTGCCGCGCCGCCGACCGAGGGCGCGTAATCGACGAAGGTGCGCCAGTCCTTGGCCACCGCCAGCAGGATGATCAGCAACAGGAACAGCGCCGAAACGATCTTCACCGGCTTCTGCATGCGTTCGGCGAAACCGGGAAAGCGGCTGCGCAGCCACATGCCGATGGCCACCGGGCCAAGAACGATGGCGAACACCTGCACCACCTTGGCGAACTGCAGCGGGATGGCCTGATCGTCCGCCATGAAGTACATCAGCGACAGGTTGACGATCAGCGGCATGGTCAGGATCGCGATCACCGAATTGACCGCGGTCAGGGTGATGTTCAGCGCCACGTCGCCATGGGCCAGGTGGCTGTAGAGGTTGGCCGTGGTGCCGCCCGGCGAGGCGGCCAGCAGCATCAGGCCGACGGCCAGTGCCGGTGCCAGGCCGAAGGCCTTGGCCAGGAAGAAGCAGGCCAGCGGCAGCAGCAACAGCTGGCAGGCCAGGCCGATCAGCACGGGTTTGGGAAATTTCACCACCCGGGCGAAATCGGCCAGGGTCAGCGACAGGCCGAGGCCGAGCATGATGATGCCCAGCGCGGCGGGAAGGAAAAACGTCAGCAAGGGATCGGCGGTCATTATTGTTATCGCTCCAGGGGAACCTGGCAGGATTTTGCGCAGTCAGGGCCACCGCTGACAGTGGCCCTGCGAGCCAACCTTCGCCCGCTGAGCTAGCGGGATAGAGCCGTCAGATCGCAGTGGCCCCACCATCCACCGCCAGCGCCTGGCCGGTGGTGAACGCGGCGTGATCGCTGCACAGATAGAGGACGGCGGCGGCGATCTCCTCGACCTTGCCGATGCGCCCGACCGGATGCATGGCGGCGGCGAACTCGGCCTTCTTCGGATCGGCTTCATAGGCGCGGCGGAACATGTCGGTGTCGATCACCGCCGGGCACACCGCATTGACGCGGATTTTCTTCTTCGCATACTCCACCGCCGCGGACTTGGTCAGGCCGATCACCGCATGCTTGGAAGCGGCGTAGATGCTCATCTTCGGCGCAGCGCCGAGGCCCGCCACCGATGCGGTGTTGACGATGGCACCGCCGCCCTGAGCCAACATCAGCGGGATCTGATGCTTCATGCACAGCCACACGCCCTTGACGTTGACGCCCATGATGGCGTCGAACTCGGCCTCGTTGCCGTCGGCCAGCTTGCCCTGCTCGATCTCGATACCGGCGTTGTTGAAGGCGTAATCCAGGCGGCCGTATTGCGTCATGGTGGCGTCCATCAGCGCCCTGACCTCGGCGTCGCGGGTCACGTCGCAACGCACGAAGCAGGCCTCGCCACCGGCCGCGCGAATCAGCTCGACGGTACCCTCGCCACCTGCCACGTCCACGTCGGAGACCACCACCTTCAGCCCTTCGGCGGCGAAGGCCTGGGCGGTGGCGCGGCCAATACCGGCGGCAGCGCCGGTGACCAGGGCGACCTGGCCGGAAAACGTCATGCTCATGTCTGCTTCCTCGCAGCGATTCTCGTTGAATTGGCGAGGAGTCTAGCCAGACGGCGAAGCGCGCAGCAGCACTATCAGGCTCTGGAGTGAAGGGTCATGCAGGGCGCTGATGGCGACTCCACCAGCGCGGTGCCGCGATCAGCGGGTAGCCCGGATGAAATCCGCGAAAGATCGGACGGCATGTCAGACCGCCCCGGATTTCATCCGGGCTACAGGGCTCAGGCGCGCAGCTCGGCGACCACCGCAGCCAGCGCCTGCGCCGGGTCGGCGGCCTGGCTGATCGGGCGACCGATCACCAGATAGTCGGAGCCGGCCTCCAGCGCCTGACGCGGGGTAAGGATGCGTTTCTGGTCATCGGCATTGCTGCCGGCAGGACGAATGCCCGGCGTCACCAGCTGCAGACGCGGCTGCGCGACCTTCAGCGCGCGGGCCTCCTGCGCCGAGCAGACCAGACCATCGAGCCCGGCATCGGCCGCCAGGCCGGCCAGGCGCAGTACCTGCTCCTGCGGCGGTACGTCCAGGCCGATGCCGGCCAGGTCCTGCTGCTCCATGCTGGTCAGCACGGTCACGCCAATCAGCAGCGGCTTGGCGCCAGTCAGCTTGTCCAGCTCGTTGCGGCAGGCCGCCATCATGCGCAGGCCGCCGGAGCAGTGCACGTTGACCATCCATACGCCCAGTTCGGCCGCAGCCTTGACCGCCATGGCCGTGGTGTTGGGGATGTCGTGGAATTTCAGATCGAGAAACAGCTCGAAGCCCTTGGCCTGCAGCGCCTCGACCACCTGCGGGCCGCTGCGGGTGAACAGCTCCTTGCCGACCTTGACCCGGCACAGCGCCGGATCGAGGCGATCGGCCAGGGCCAGAGCGGCTTCGCGGCTGGGGAAGTCGAGGGCGACGATGATCGGGGTTTGGCAGGCGGGCATGAGGCGGTTCTCGGACAGGACAAAAACGCCGCGCATTGTAGCCTAAAGGCGGCGCGCAGTGCCTGCCGCAGGCGCAGCTGCCGCGATGCACAACGGTGCACGAGTGCACGCGCCTGCACCAGCCTGGCCCTCTCGCCCCACCGCTGCTGGCCGTAATGGGCGCCTGAGCGTGCTGGCATGAGCACTGCACGGCAAGTCCATCCTCTGTGCAACGGGTCGCAGCCATGCCCTACCAAACCACCATCGGCAACCTGGTCTATCGCTTCGCCGACCTCAAGACGCTGCTGGCCAAGGCCAGCCCGGCGCGCTCCGGCGATTACCTGGCAGGGCTGGCCGCCGCCACCTACGAGGAGCGCATGGCGGCCAAGCTGGCCCTGGCCGAGGTGCCCCTCAAGCGTTTTCTCGACGAGGCGCTTATTCCCTACGAGCAGGATGAAGTCACCCGCCTGATCATCGACCGCCACGATGCCGCTGCCTTCGCCCCGATCAGCCACCTGACCGTGGGTGACCTGCGCGACTGGCTGCTGCTGGAAAAGACCGACAGCGCGCGCCTGGCGGCCGTAGCCGCCGGCCTGACGCCGGAGATGGTCGCCGCCGTGAGCAAGCTGATGCGCAATCAGGATCTGATCCTGGTAGCGCGCAAATGCCAGGTGATCAGCCGTTTTCGCAACACCCTGGGCCTGCCCGGTCATCTGGCCGTGCGCCTGCAGCCCAATCACCCCACCGACGACGTGCGCGGCATCGCCGCCAGCATGCTCGATGGCCTGCTCTACGGCTCGGGCGACGCCACGGTCGGCATCAACCCGGCCAGCGACTCGCTGCCGACGCTGATGCGCCTGTGGCAGATGATGGACGAGGTGCGCCAGCACTTCGAAATCCCCATGCAGAGCTGCGTGCTGACCCACGTGACCACGCAGATCCAGGCCATCGAGGCCGGCGCGCCGATCGATCTGGTGTTCCAGTCCATCGCCGGCACCGAGGCCACCAACGCCGGCTTCGGCGTCTCCCTGGCGATCCTGCGCGAAGCCCACGAAGCCGCGCTGTCGCTCGGTCGCGGCACCCGGGGGGATAACCTCATGTACTTCGAAACCGGCCAGGGCAGCGCGCTGTCGGCCGGCGGCCACCATGGCGTCGACCAGCAGACCTGCGAAGCCCGCGCCTACGCCGTGGCCCGTGAATTCCGCCCGCTGCTGGTCAACACCGTGGTCGGTTTCATCGGCCCGGAATACCTCTACGACGGCAAGCAGATCATCCGCGCCGGCCTGGAGGATCACTTCTGCGCCAAGCTGCTCGGCCTGCCGATGGGCTGCGACGTCTGCTACACCAACCACGCCGAAGCCGATCAGGACGACATGGACAGCCTGCTCACCCTGCTCGGCGCGGCCGGCATCAACTTCATCATGGGCATCCCGGGCGCCGACGACATCATGCTCAACTACCAGAGCACCTCGTTCCACGATGCGCTGTACCTGCGCAGCGTGCTGGGCCTGAAACGCGCCCCGGAGTTCGACGCCTGGCTGGCGCGCATGGCCATTACCGAACCGACCGGCCGCCTGCGCGAGATCGGCCGCGGCCACCACCTGCTCAAGCAACTGCCACACATCTCGGGAGCCGCGTGATGGCCAACGATCTGATCCAGCACAACCCCTGGGACGAACTGCGCGCGCACACCTCGGCGCGCATCGCCCTCGGCCGCGTCGGCTGCAGCCTGCCCACCCGCGAGGTGCTCAAGTTCGGCCTGGCCCATGCCCAGGCGCGCGACGCCGTGCATCGTCCGCTGGACTTCGCCGAACTCAAGCATCAGCTGCATGCAGCCGGTTTTCGCGCCCTGAAGGTGCGCAGCAATGCCGAGGACCGCCAGACCTACCTGCTGCGCCCGGATCACGGCCGCCACCTGCATGGCGACTGCCGGCTGCAGCTGCAACACGAGCTGCCGGCACCGGAACTGGCCATCGTGCTGGCCGATGGCTTGTCGGCCGTCGCCGTGCAGCGCCATGCCCTGCCGCTGCTGCAGGCCTTTCGCGAACGCTTCGCTACCGACTGGGCCAACACCCCGGTGGTGCTGGCCGAACAGGGCCGCGTGGCGATTGGCGACGGCATCGGCGAAGCGCTGCGCGCCCGTTTGGTGATCGTGATGATCGGCGAACGCCCGGGCCTGACTTCGCCGGACAGCCTGGGCCTGTATCTGACCTACGCGCCGCGGGTGGGCTGCCCGGACAGCGCGCGCAACTGCATCTCCAACGTGCGTCCCGAGGGCCTGCCTTACGAACTGGCCGCGCACAAACTCGACTACCTGACGCGCCAGGCGCTGCGCCTGCAACTGAGCGGCGTACAGCTCAAGGACGACAGCAGCCTGCAGCAGGTCGCGGCACGGCCAGACTGACAAGTGCCCCTGTGCGGGTTATGGTGGTACCTCAGCCATCCCTGAGGAATCGACATGCCCTGGTACGTTTGGCTGCTACTGGTCCTGGTCTTCGGCTCGGTGATCGGTAGCCTGCTGTTGCTGCGCAGCAGCGCCAAGAAGATGCCCCTGAGCGAGGACCAGCTCGAGCGCATGCGCAAGCGCGCCATCGAGCAGGAGGCCAAGGACGCGCGCGAGCGTCAGCGCTAGACCGAGCGTCCCCTCAGGTCACTCCGAGACTGCCCACGATGCAGCCTGCTAGACTGCGCGCCTTCTCAAGGAGGAGGTGCCATGCCCCTGCATCTGCGCTTGCTGCTCCCCGCGCTCACCCTGGCCCTGGGCACGGGCCTGGGTTTCATCCAGCCCGTCGGCTTGCTGCTGGGCAGCCTGTTCGTCATGGTCCTGCTGGTCGGCGAGCGGCATCTGCCGAGCTGGCTGTGGCTGCCACTGGTCCTGCTCGGCGGCATTGCCCTGGCGGCGCACCTCGTGCCCGGCTTCCGGCCCTGGCAGCTGTGGCAGCCGCGCCTCATCAGCGCCGATGCTGCGCCCTACGGTCTGCGTCTTTCCTGGGACAAGCTGCTGCTGGGCACCGCCCTGCTGGCCTGGTGGCTGGGGCAACCCCACCGACCGGCCATATCGCTGCAACGGACCTGGCTCGTATGCCTTGCCACCCTGCTGCTGGTGCCGGTGCTGGCCATCGCGCTGGGCCTGGTCGCCTGGCAACCCAAATGGCCGCAAGGGCTGCTGCTGTGGCTGGCGGTCAACCTCGGCGTGGCGGTGCTGGCCGAGGAGCTGCTGTTTCGCGGCGTGCTGCAACCGGCGCTGGTCAAACGCCTGGGTACCTGGCCTGGTTTGCTGCTGACAGCGGGCCTGTTCGGCGCGGCGCACCTGCCCTTCAGTCCGCTATTTGCCGTGGTGGCCACCTGTGCAGGGCTCGGTTACGGCCTAGCCTTTCACTACAGCGGGCGTATGAGCCTGGCCATCGCCCTGCATGGTGCCGTCAATCTGCTGCATATTCTGCTGCTGAGCTATCCGCTGCGACTGGCATGACGGCGATTCGGTAAGGCGAGAAAATGCGCGCCAGCTCGCCATTGGCACGCAGCTGCTCGAGCAGCGCAGCGAAGCGTTCGGGACTGATCGGCGCGCCGGCGCGGATCATCGCATGGTGGCGATAGACCTGATCGATACGATCGGAAATCAGCAACTGCCGCCCATGCTCGCGGTTGCGCTCGAGAAAATCATAGAGATTGGAACGGGTCACCAGAGCGATGTCGGCGCGACCGCGCAGCACCATCAGCAGATTGCTGTCATGGGAGTGGCCGAGGTTGGCATTGAAGGTGCGGGTGAGGTATTCCGGGTCGCTGTTGAAGCCGGCGAAGCCATAGTGATAACCACGGTACAGGGCCAGACGCTTACCCTGCAGCTGCTCGAAATATTGCTGATCACGCAGCTCCTCGTTCCTGGTAACGAACAGCTCCGCATCCTCCAGGCCCATGTCGACGGCATCGGCATCGATATCCTGCCAGCCCCAACCGGGGTTCTCGAAGATCGCCATATCGATACGCCCGCGCTGCAGATCGCTGAAGCGGCGCACGATGGCGGTGGGCAACATGATGAAGTGGTATTCGCTCTGCTCGCGATTGAGCGCCTCGAGCAGCTGTGGCAGCAGGCCGCTGGATTCCTGCAGATTGGACTTGACCACGTAAGGCGGGAAATGCGCGCCGCCTACCTTGACGACTTCCGCGGCGGACAGCGAGCCGGCGAGCACCAGACAGATAGCGCCCACCCACATGTGACTCCAGCGCCACGCATGCCGCATATCGACCCCCAAAAAATCCTTCTTCTAGTGCGAAGCAGCCTACTCCAGTCTTCCCTGACCGACCAGATGGTTTTTCAGTCTGGCGCGACTTTCCCACCCAGTGCCAGACGATAGCGGCTCAAAAGCCTCTGCAACTGCCCGTCGGCCTGCAGCTTGTCCAACAATTCGCTCATCTGCGCCGGCGTCAGCGGGCCGTCGGGACGCAGCAGCACCTGATGCTGATAGAGCTGATCGAAGTGCTCGGATACCAGCATATCGGCCGCCGCCTCGGGATGGCGCTGCAGGTACATTTCCAGATAGGAACGGGTAATCACCACCACGTCCACCCGGCGCGCCTGCAGCATGCGCAGGTTGCTGTCATGGGAATAGGTGATCAGCGCGTTGAAGGTGCGCGCGAGGTAGCTCTGGTCGGCATTGAACCCGGCGAAACCATAGTGATAGCCACCGTACAGCGCCATGCGCTTGTCGCTGAAATCCTGGAAGTACTCCTGTCCGCGCCCCGGCTCCGCGGCCGCCACGTAGACCTCGGCATCCTCGATGTCCAGCGGCAGGGCCAGATGGGGCGTGTTCTGCCACCCCCAGTGGCTGGATTCGAAGAACATCAGATCGAAACGCTCGCCCTGCATGTCGCGATAGCGCCGGGTAGCGGAGGTCGGCACCAGCACGAAGCGATAGTGCTCCTGCATGAGATTGAGCGCCTGCAGCAACTCCGGCACCAGGCCTTGCGGTTGCGGGTCTTCGGGTCGGTTCAGGTAGGGCGGGAAGTGATAGCCACCGACGCGCACCTCCTGCGCCGCGAGACTGCCGGGCACATGCAGGAAGACGAAACACGACAGCAGGCAAAGGATTAACCCACGCAAACTCGACCTCTCATCACGGAGCACAATGCAGGAGCTTGGTGAACATCCCGTGTTCGAGCCAATACAGCGGCGGTTGCAGGAAATCTTAGCCGAATTTCGTCATGCGTCCTTGCATACCAGGGAAAGAGCTTCTTCGGCCAGCTGATCCAGGCTCATCGGTCCCTGCGACCGGAACCAGGTGGTGGTCCAGCTCAACGCACCGGTAAGGAAACGCCGCTGAATGAACGGGTCGCCCTGGAAATAGCCGGCCTCGCGGGCCTCGCCCAGCACCGCCAGCCAGATCTGCTCGTAGGTGTCGCGCAGCGCCAGAACCTGCGCCTGGCCGTCGGCCGACAGCGAGCGCCATTCATAGACCAGCACCGCCATCGCCTCGCCGGTACCGCCCATGATCGATTGCAACTCGCAGCGGATCAGCGCCAGCAGCCGCTCGCGGGTCCCCTGCGCTTCGGCCAGTGCGGCGCGCATCAGGGCGGTGTTGTAGACGATGGTTTCCTCCATCACCGAGCGCAGGATTTCCTCCTTGCTCTTGAAGTGGTGAAAGATGCTGCCGGACTGAATGCCGATGGCGGCGGCCAGGTCACGCACCGTGGTGCGCTCGTAGCCCTTGCTGCGGAACAGGTGGGCGGCCATCTGCAACAGCTTGCCGCGGGCACTGTCCGGATCGGTCACCTGGCCGCTGTCGACCAGCTCCTGCATCACGGCCTGGGCTCTGTGTTCGTCCACGCTGACTTCTCCCCTGATTGCCCTGCACGGCGATTGTTCTGATGAATTCTTCATGCTGCCGGCAAGTGCTTGTCTTGCTTGATGAAATGTATGCGTCGCCAGCTGACCAAGCAAGCGCTTGGCCGCATTTTTGGCCACTTTGCCCTCCTTTGACGCTTTTCAACCAAGCGCTTGCTTGGTAATGTCGACTCACCTTCAATGTGTGACGGGCCAATTCCAATGAACAAAACCGTACGCATCGGCTGCGCCTCCGCGTTCTGGGGCGACACCTCTACCGCTGCCGCCCAGCTTGTTCGGGGTGCCGAGCTGGATTACCTGGTGTTCGACTACCTGGCCGAAATCACCATGTCAATCATGGCCGGCGCCCGTATGAAGAAGCCGGACGACGGCTACGCCCGCGACTTCGTCGAGGTACTCACGCCGCTGCTGGGCGAGCTCGCGGCGAAGAAGATCCGCGTCATCAGTAACGCCGGCGGGGTCAACCCGATGGCCTGCGCCGCCGCCCTGAGCGCCGCCTGCGAGCAGGCCGGCGTACAGCTGAAGATCGCCGTGCTGCACGGCGACAACCTGCAGCCCAAGCTCGGCGAGCTGGTCAAGGCCGGCACCCGCGAGATGTTCACGGGCGCGCCGCTGCCGCCCTTCTGCGTTTCGGTCAACGCCTATCTGGGCGCACCGGGCATAGCCGCTGCATTGGAAGCCGGCGCCGACATCGTCATCACCGGCCGCGTGGTCGACAGCGCGGTGGTCAGCGCTGCCCTGGTGCACGAGCTCGGCTGGGCCTGGAGCGATTACGACAAGCTGGCCCAGGCCGCGCTGGCCGGGCACATCATCGAATGTGGCGCGCAGTGCACCGGTGGCAACTTCACCGACTGGCGCGACGTGCCCGACTACGAGCACATCGGTTTCCCCATCGTCGAAGTCGAAAGCGATGGCCGTTTCGTCGTGACCAAGCCGGAGGGTTCCGGCGGCTTGGTCACGCCTTTTACCGTTGGCGAGCAGATGCTCTACGAGATCGGCGACCCGCGCGCCTATCTGCTGCCGGACGTAGTCTGCGATTTCACCCAGGTCGAACTGAGTCAGGTCGGCGACAACCGTGTGCAGCTCCAGGGCGCTCGCGGCCTGCCGCCCAGCGAGCAGTACAAGGTCAGCGCCACGCACCCGGACGGTTTCCGCTGCACCGCCAGCTTTCTGCTGGCCGGTATCGATGCCGTGGCCAAGGCTGAGCGCGTCAGCCAGGCGATCATCAACAAGACCGAAGAAATGTTCGCCGAACGTGGCTGGGGCCGTTACCAGGAGGTCAGCGTCGAGCTGCTGGGTAGCGAGGCCACCTATGGTGCCCACGCTCGTCGCCAGGATAGTCGCGAGCTGGTGGTGAAGATCGCCGTGCGTCATGCCAAGAAGGAGGCGCTGATCCTCTTCTCCCGCGAGATCGCCCAGGCCGCCACTGGCATGGCACCGGGCCTGACCGGCATCGTCGGCGGCCGCCCCACCGTCTACCCGTTGATCCGTCTGTTCAGCTTCCTGGTGGACAAGAGCACCTGCGCGCTGGAGGTAGAAATCGGCGGCGAGCGCCAGCCGATCACCCTGCCCCAGGTCGATGCCTTCGACCCAGCCCAGCTTCGTGCGCCAGCCGCCCTGCCCGTCCCCATGGGCGAAGCCGAGACTGCCGTACCGCTGATCCGACTGGCCGTGGCCCGCTCCGGCGACAAGGGCAACCATAGCAACATCGGCGTGATGGCGAGAAAGCCCGAATACCTGGCGTGGATAGCCGCTGCGCTGACGCCCGAAGCCGTGGCCAACTGGATGGCGCATACCCTGGACGCCGAACAGGGCCGCGTTAGCCGCTGGTACTTGCCAGGCAGCCACAGCCTCAACTTCCTTCTGGAAAACGCGCTGGGCGGTGGCGGCGTAGCCAGCCTGCGCATCGACCCGCAGGGCAAGGCGTTCGCCCAGCAGTTGCTGGAGTTCCCGGTGCCGGTGCCCAAGGCGCTAGCTGAAAGCCTGTAGGAGCGAGCTCTGCTCGCGAAGACGTTTCGTTCGCGAGCAGAGCTCGCTCCTACAACAGAACTAGGCGTCCCCCAAGAGCCGAAGGACAAGAACAATGAGCTACGACTCCGTATTCAAACCCGGCCTGTTCGCAGACCAGACCATCCTGGTCACCGGCGGTGGCAGCGGCATCGGTCGCTGCGTGGCCCACGAACTGGCCCACCTGGGCGCCCATATGGTGCTGGTCGGGCGCAAACTGGAGAAGCTGGAAAAGACCTGCGCCGAGATCATCGAAGACGGCGGTAGCGCCAGCTTCCAGGCCTGCGACATCCGCGACGAAGAGGCAGTGAAGGCCATGGTTGGCTCGGTGATCGCGCAGCGTGGCCGTATCCATCACCTGGTCAACAACGCCGGCGGCCAGTTCCCCGCACCCTTGGTATCGATCAACCAGAAAGGTTTCGAGACCGTGGTGCGCACCAACCTGGTGGGCGGTTTTCTGGTGGCCAAGGAAGTCTTTCTGCAGAGCCTGAGCAAGCACGGCGGCAGCATCGTCAACATGCTCGCCGACATGTGGGGCGGCATGCCCGGCATGGGCCATTCGGGGGCCGCGCGTGCGGGTATGGAGAACTTCACCAAAACCGCGGCCTACGAGTGGGGCCACGCCGGCGTGCGGGTCAACGCCGTAGCGCCGGGCTGGATCGCCTCCAGCGGCATGGACACCTACCCCGAATCGATGAAGAACATGATCCGCAACCTCAAGGACCACGTGCCGCTGCAACGCATCGGCAGCGAGTCCGAGGTCGCCTCGGCCATCGTCTTTCTGCTCAGCCCCGGCGCCAACTTCATCAGCGGCAACACCATCCGCATCGACGGTGCGGCCAGCCTGGGCACCCGTGCCTGGACACTGGGCAAGGCGAGAAACAGCGAGCCCTACAACGGTTTCCACCGGGCCTACCTGCCCGATGTACTGAAAGATCAGGAGTAAGGCGATGCCCGTGATCCAATCGGAAATCGACGTGCATGGCGAAGCCTTTGCGCAGAATCGCGAGGCCATGCTGGCCGCCATCGCGGCCTTCCGCGACGTCGAGCAGAAGGTGCTGGACAAGGCGCAGGAGGCCAAGGCCAAGTTCGACAAGCGCGGCCAGTTGCTGCCGCGCGAACGTCTCAACCTGCTGCTCGATGCCGGCGCGCCCTTTCTCGAACTGGCCTCGCTGGCCGGCTACAAGCTGCACGACGACAAGGACGGTAGCCAGGCCGGCGGCGGCCTGATCGCCGGCATCGGCTACATCGCCGGTGTACGCTGCCTGGTGATCGCCAACAACAGCGCGATCAAGGGCGGCACCATCTCCCCCACGGGCCTGAAGAAGTCGCTGCGCCTGCAGCAGATCGCCTTCGAGAACAAGCTGCCGGTGGTGACCCTGGCCGAGAGCGGCGGCGCCAACCTCAACTACGCCGCCGACATCTTCGTCGAAGGCGCACGCGGCTTCGCCAACCAGGCGCGCATGTCCGCCATGGGCCTGCCGCAGATCACCGTGGTGCATGGCTCCAGCACTGCTGGCGGGGCCTACCAACCCGGCCTTTCGGATTACGTGGTGGTGGTGCGCGGCAAGGCCAAGATGTTCCTTGCAGGCCCGCCATTGCTCAAGGCCGCCACCGGCGAGATCGCCACCGATGAGCAACTCGGTGGCGCCGAGATGCATGCCCAGGTCGCCGGCACCGCCGAATACCTGGCCGAGAACGACGCCGACGGTGTACGCCTGGCGCGCGAGATCCTCGCCATGCTGCCGTGGAACCAACAACTGCCCGCTCGTGAGAAACGTACCTGGCGCGAACCGCTGTACCCGGCCGAGGAACTGCTCGGCATCGTCCCGGCCGATGCCAAGAAGCCCTACGACGTGCGCGAGATCATCGCGCGTATCGCCGACGGCTCGGCGTTTCTCGACTTCAAGAACGAGTTCGACAGCCAGACCGTCTGCGGCCACTTGCAGATCGAAGGCCAGGCCTGCGGCTTTATCGGCAACAACGGCCCGATCACCCCGCAAGGCGCAGCCAAGGCGGCGCAGTTCATCCAGCTGTGTGAGCAGAGCAACACGCCGATCCTGTTCTTCCACAACACCACCGGCTTCATGGTCGGCACGGAATCGGAACAGAACGGCGTGATCAAGCACGGCTCGAAGATGATCCAGGCCGTGGCCAACGCCACCGTGCCCAAACTCACCATCGTCGTCGGCGGCTCCTACGGCGCCGGCAACTACGCCATGTGCGGCCGCGGCCTCGACCCGCGCTTTATCTTCGCCTGGCCCAACAGCCGCACCGCCGTCATGGGCGGCGCCCAGGCCGGCAAGGTGCTGCGCATCGTCACCGAGGACAAGCACGCCAAGGAAGGCAAGGAGCCTGACCCGAAGATGCTCGACATGCTGGAGATGGCCACCGCGCAAAAGCTCGATAGCCAATCCACTGCCCTCTATGGCACCGCCAGCCTGTGGGACGACGGCCTGATCGACCCGCGTGACACGCGCAAGCTGCTGGGCTTTCTGCTGGATATCTGCGCCGAAGCCAATCTGCGACCGCTGAAGAAGAACAGCTTCGGCGTCGCGCGTTTCTGACCTCGATAAAAAGATTCGGTGCGCACAGCGCACCCTACGGAGAACAACAATGATCTTCACCCAGGAACACGAAGAACTCCGCCGCACCGTCCGCAACTTCGTCGACAAGGAAATCAACCCGCACGTCGATGAGTGGGAAAAGGCAGGCCGCTTCCCCATCCACGACATTTTCAAGAAGGCCGGCGAGCTGGGTCTGCTGGGCATTTCCAAGCCGGAGAAATTCGGCGGCATGGGCCTGGACTACAGCTACTCCATCGTCGCCGCCGAAGAGTTCGGCACCATCCATTGCGGCGGCATTCCCATGTCCATCGGCGTGCAGACTGACATGTGCACCCCGGCCCTGGCGCGCTTCGGCTCGGACGAGCTGCGCGAGGAGTTCCTGCGCCCGGCCATCAGCGGCGAGATGGTCGGCTGCATCGGCGTCTCCGAGGTCGGTGCCGGCTCCGACGTGGCAGGCCTGAAGACCACCGCGCGCAAGGACGGCGACGACTATGTGATCAACGGCAGCAAGATGTGGATCACCAACTCCCCATCGGCCGATTTCATCTGCCTGCTGGCCAACACCTCGGACGACAAGCCGCACGTCAACAAGTCGCTGATCATGGTGCCGATGAACACCCCGGGCATCAGCGTCAGCCCGCACCTGGACAAGCTGGGCATGCGCAGCTCGGAGACCGCCCAGGTGTTCTTCGACAACGTGCGCGTGCCGCAGCGCTATCGCATAGGGGCGGAAGGGTCTGGCTTCATGATGCAGATGCTGCAGTTCCAGGAAGAGCGCCTGTTCGGCGCGGCCAACATGATCAAGGGCCTGGAGCACTGCGTCGACAGCACCATCGACTACTGCAAGCAGCGCCACACCTTCGGCCAACCGTTGATCGACAACCAGGTCATCCACTTCCGCATGGCCGAGCTGCAGACCGAGATCGAGTGCCTGCGCGCGCTGGTCTACCAGGCCACCGAGCAGTATGTGAAGGGCCGCGACGTGACCAAGCTGGCGTCCATGGCCAAGCTCAAGGCCGGCCGCCTGGGCCGCGAGGTATCCGACGCCTGCCTGCAGTACTGGGGCGGCATGGGCTTCATGTGGGACAACCCGGTGTCGCGCGCCTACCGCGACGTGCGCCTGGTCAGCATCGGCGGCGGTGCCGACGAGATCATGCTGGGCATCATCTGCAAGCTGATGGGCATCCTGCCGGGGAAGAAAAAATAGTCGGGAACGATTTTTAACGTCGCGCAGCGACGGCCCGAAGGGTGGCCGCCAGGGACGGCAGGCCATAAAGAAGGGCTGAGCGTAGGGTGGACGTCGCTTTTCACGTCCACCACGGTGGATCGATAAAGCGTGATCCACCCTACGCACTGAAATGCCATTGTCGTGCGGCGGGTTTCACCCGCCCTACCGAGGTATGCGATGAACGACCTGCCCCACTGCGAAACCCTGCTGCTGAACCTCGACGGAGGCGTGCTGCACGTCACCCTCAATCGCCCGGAAAGCCGCAACGCCATGAGCCTGGCCATGGTCGGCGAACTGCGCGCCACCCTGGAAGCCGTGCGCCATGAGCCGAACGTGCGCGCCCTCGTCCTGCGCGGCGCGGGCGGCCACTTTTGCGCCGGCGGCGATATCAAGGATATGGCCGGCGCCAGAGCCCGCGGCGGGGACGCCTACCGCGAGCTGAACCGCGCCTTCGGTGCGCTGCTGGAAGAGGCCCAGGCCACGCCGCAGGTACTGGTGGCGGTGCTGGAAGGCGCCGTGCTCGGCGGAGGTTTCGGCCTGGCCTGCGTGTCCGACGTGGCCATCGCCGCCAGCGGCGCCAGGTTCGGCCTGCCGGAAACCACGCTGGGCATCCTCCCGGCGCAGATCGCCCCCTTCGTGGTGCGGCGCATCGGCCTGACTCAGGCGCGGCGCCTGGCGCTGACCGCCGCCCGCTTCGACGGCGCCGAGGCCCTGCGCCTGGGTCTGGTGCACTACTGCGAGCACGATGACGCCGCCCTGCAGCAGCGCCTGGACGAGACCCTGGCGCAGATTCGCCAGTGTGCGCCGCAGGCCAACGCCCAGACCAAGGCCCTGCTGCTGGCCAGCGAACGCGAGGCCCTCGGCCCGCTGCTCGACCGCGCCGCCGAACAGTTCGCCGCCGCCGTGACCGGCGCCGAGGGCGTCGAAGGCACCATGGCCTTCGTGCAGAAGCGCAATCCGAAGTGGGCGCAATGATGGATCGGACGGACTGGCATTGCCGGTAAACCCCGTAGGGTGGATGTCGCTTTTTACATCCACCAATTCAGGTCACCAAACGGTGGATCGGTGAAGCGTGATCCACCCTACGCAAGAACGCCGTAGCCCGGATGCAATCCGGGAACGCCTGACAGGAGCACACAGATGCCCGCCTTTAACAAGATCCTGATCGCCAACCGTGGCGAGATCGCCTGCCGGGTGATGCGCACCGCCATCGAGCTCGGCTATCGCACCGTGGCGGTGTACTCCGAGGCCGATAGCGATGCCCGCCATGTGCAGATCGCCGACGAAGCCGTATGCATCGGCCCAGCTCAGGTCAGCCAGTCCTACCTGCGCATCGACGCCATCATCGAGGCAGCGCGCAAGACCGGTGCCGACGCCATCCACCCCGGCTATGGCTTCCTCTCCGAGAACGCCGACTTCGCCGGCGCCTGCGAGGCGGCCGGCATCGTCTTTATCGGCCCGACCGTCGAAGCCATCCACCTGATGGGCAGCAAGCGCCTGTCCAAGATCGCCATGCTGGAGGTCGGCGTGCCCTGCATCCCAGGCTATGAAGGCGCCGCCCAGGATGACGAGACCCTGGCCAGCGAAGCCGAACGCATCGGCTACCCGCTGATGATCAAGGCCAGCGCCGGCGGTGGCGGCCGCGGCATGCGCCTGGTACAGGAGTCATCCGAACTGCTGGGACAGATCCGCACCGCCCGCTCGGAGGCGCAGAACGCCTTCGGCTCCGGCGAGCTGATCCTCGAACGCGCGATGATCCGCCCACGCCACGTGGAAATCCAGGTGTTCGGCGACCAGCACGGCAATATCCTCTACCTCGGCGAACGCGACTGCTCGGTGCAGCGTCGCCACCAGAAAGTGGTCGAGGAAGCCCCCTGCCCGGTGATGACGCCCGAGCTGCGCCGCGCCATGGGCGAGGCCGCGGTGAAGGCGGCGGCCTCGGTCAACTACGTCGGTGCCGGCACCGTGGAGTTCCTACTCGACACCAGCGGCGAGTTCTTCTTCCTGGAAATGAACACCCGCCTGCAGGTGGAACACCCGGTCACCGAGCTGATCACCGGACAGGATCTGGTGGCCTGGCAGATACGCGTCGCCGAGGGTCAGCCCCTGCCGCTGCGGCAAGACGAAATCCGCCTCACCGGCCATGCCATGGAGGTGCGCCTGTACGCCGAGGACTCGGCCGCCGGCTTCCTGCCGCAAACCGGCCAGGTGTTGCGCTGGGAGCCGGAATTGCTGAGCGGCGTGCGCATCGACCACGGCCTGGTCGAAGGCCAGGCCGTCACCCCCTTCTACGACCCAATGCTGGCCAAGGTCATCGCCTACGGCGCAACCCGCGACGACGCCCGGCGCAAGCTGGTGCGCGCGGTCGAGCAGTGCGTGCTGCTCGGCGTGAACGGTAACCAGCGCTTTCTCGCCAACCTGCTCAAGCACCCGGAGTTCGCCGCCGGCAACGCCACCACGGCGTTTATCGCCGAACACTTCGCTCATGACCCCAGCCTGCAGCCGCATACCGCCAGCCTGGCCGAGCTG
>NZ_JAODYT010000067.1:0-22584 GCF_029834875.1 Pseudomonas sp. GD04158
ATCGGCGGTCTGGCCTTGTGGGGCGCCGGGCTCTGGTGGCTGGTGATCGCCACGCTGTTCACCCGGCACTACATCCGCGACAACATGCCGTTCAACCTCGGCTGGTGGGGCTTCACCTTTCCGCTGGGGGTATTCACCCTGGCCACCTTCGAGCTGCAGGCGCTGACCGGTCTGGCCTTCTTCGCCTTCGTCGGCGTGCTGCTGACGGTGCAGCTGGCGGCTGTCTGGTCGCTGGTGCTGAGCCGGACCCTGGCCGGAGTCTGGCATGGCGAACTGTTCCAGGCGCCCTGTCTGGGCGGCCCGGGCAGCCCCGCTGTCGGCGTGCTGAGCGAGCAGGCGAGCTGATTCGCGACGATCTACGACCATCTGTCATTGCCCCGCGGGGGCCGGCTGGGCGAAAATGGCCGTCTTTTTCGCCCCCTTCATCAAGAAGCAGCCCCCGTAGGAGATTTGAGCGATGCCCAGCCGTCGTGAGCGAGCCAATGCCATTCGTGCCCTCAGCATGGATGCCGTGCAGAAAGCCAACAGCGGCCACCCGGGTGCCCCCATGGGCATGGCGGACATCGCCGAGGTGCTGTGGCGCGACTACCTCAAGCACAACCCGAGCAACCCGAATTTCGCCGATCGTGACCGCTTCGTGCTGTCCAACGGCCATGGTTCGATGCTGATCTACTCGCTGCTGCACCTGACCGGTTACGACCTGGGCATCGAGGATCTCAAGCAGTTCCGCCAGCTGCACAGCCGCACCCCGGGCCACCCGGAATACGGCTACACCCCGGGCGTGGAGACCACCACCGGTCCGCTCGGCCAGGGCATCGCCAACGCGGTCGGCTTCGCCATCGCCGAGAAGGTGCTGGGTGCGCAGTTCAACCGCGACGGCCACCAGATCGTCGATCACTTCACCTACGTGTTCCTCGGCGACGGCTGCATGATGGAAGGCATCAGCCATGAAGTCTGCTCGCTGGCCGGCACCCTGGGCCTGGGCAAGCTGATCGCCTTCTACGACGACAACGGCATCTCCATCGACGGCGAGGTCGAGGGCTGGTTCACCGACGACACGCCCAAGCGCTTCGAGTCCTACGGCTGGCAGGTGATCCGCAACGTCGACGGCCATGACGCCGACGAGATCAAGATGGCCATCGACACCGCGCGCAAGAGCGCGGACCAGCCGACCCTGATCTGCTGCAAGACCACCATCGGCTTCGGCTCGCCGAACAAGCAGGGCAAGGAAGAGTGCCACGGCGCGCCGCTGGGCAATGACGAAATCGCCCTGACCCGTGCGGCCCTGAACTGGAACCATGGCCCGTTCGAGATCCCGGCCGAGATCTACGCCGAGTGGGACGCCAAGGCTGCCGGTGCTGCCGCCGAAGCCGCCTGGAACGAAAAATTCGCCGCTTACGCCGCTGCGTTCCCCGAGCTGGCTGCCGAGTTCAAGCGCCGTATCGCTGGCGAGCTGCCGGCCGATTTCGCCGAGAAGGCCGCCGCCTATATCAAGGACGTCGCCGAGAAGGGCGAGACCATCGCCAGCCGCAAGGCCAGCCAGAACGCGCTGAACGCCTTCGGTCCGCTGCTGCCGGAGTTCCTCGGCGGCTCGGCCGACCTGGCCGGCTCCAACCTGACCCTGTGGAAGGGCTGCAAGGGCGTCACCGAAGAGGACGCTGCTGGCAACTACCTGTTCTACGGCGTGCGCGAATTCGGCATGAGCGCGATCATGAACGGCATCGCCCTGCACGGCGGCTTCGTGCCGTACGGCGCGACCTTCCTGATCTTCATGGAATACGCGCGCAACGCCGTGCGCATGTCGGCGCTGATGAAGCAGCGCGTGCTCTACGTGTTCACCCACGACTCCATCGGCCTCGGCGAAGACGGCCCGACCCACCAGCCGATCGAGCAGCTGGCCAGCCTGCGCGGCACGCCCAACCTCGACACCTGGCGTCCATGCGACGCGGTGGAATCGGCGGTAGCCTGGAAGCACGCCATCGAGCGCGCCGACGGCCCCAGCGCCCTGGTGTTCAGCCGCCAGAACCTGCCCCACCAGGCGCGCGACGCCCAGCAACTGGCCGACATCGCCCGTGGCGGCTACGTGCTCAAGGACTGCGCCGGCGAGCCGGAACTGATCCTGATCGCCACCGGTTCGGAAGTCGCCCTGGCCATGCAGGCTGCCGCCAAGCTGGACGAGCAGGGCCGCAAGGTGCGCGTGGTTTCCATGCCGTCGACCAGCGTGTTCGACGCCCAGGACGCCGCCTACAAGCAGGCCGTGCTGCCGCTGCAGGTCGGTGCGCGCATCGCCATCGAAGCCTCGCATGCCGACTACTGGTACAAGTACGTGGGCCTGGACGGCCGCATCATCGGCATGACCAGCTTCGGCGAGTCGGCCCCGGCCCCGGCGCTGTTCGAGCACTTCGGTTTCACCGTCGAGAACATCGTCGTTACCGCCGAAGAGCTGCTGGACGCCTGATGCCTTGTCGCCCCTCTCCCGCTTGCGGGAGGGGGCCGGGAAGAGGGTTGTGGCTGTCGGCGGCCCTCTCCCCAGCTCTCTCCCGTCAACGGGCGAGGGGTTGAACTCCGAACCTGCGAGACACCATGTCCAACCGTCCCTACCGCGTCGCCCTCAATGGCTATGGCCGCATCGGTCGCTGCGTGCTGCGCGCGCTGCACGAGCGCGGCGCCGGGGCGGGCCTGGAAATCGTCGCGCTGAACGACCTGGCCGATCAGGCCAGCATCGAATACCTGACCCGTTTCGACTCCACCCACGGGCGCTTTCCCGGTGAGGTGAAGGTGGACGGCGACTGTCTGCACATCAACGGCGACTGCGTGAAGGTGTTGCGCCAGCGCGAGCCCGAGGCCATCGACTGGGCGGCGCTGGATATCGATCTGCTGCTGGAATGCTCCGGCCAGTACGTCACGCGTGCCGAGGCGCAGCGTTTCATCGACGCCGGGGCGCCGCGTCTGTTGCTGTCGCAGCCCATGGCCAGCGAGGCGGATATCGACGCCACGGTGGTCTACGGGGTCAATCAGGCCTGCCTGAGCGGCCGCGAGCTGCTGGTGTCCAACGCCTCCTGCACCACCAACTGCAGCGTGCCGCTGTTGAAACTTCTCGACGAGTCGGTGGGTCTGGAATACGTCTCCATTACCACCATTCACTCGGCGATGAACGAT
The DNA here is from genome assembly GCF_029834875.1 of Pseudomonas sp. GD04158. Taxonomy (NCBI): domain Bacteria; kingdom Pseudomonadati; phylum Pseudomonadota; class Gammaproteobacteria; order Pseudomonadales; family Pseudomonadaceae; genus Pseudomonas; species Pseudomonas sp. GD04158. Next base: position 3,160 of record NZ_JAODYT010000067.1, read on the forward strand.
CAACCGGTTATCGATGCCTACCACCACGAAGACCTGCGCCGTACGCGCTCGGCCTTCCAGTCGGTGATTCCGGTGTCCACCGGTCTGGCCCGCGGTATCGAGCGCCTGCTGCCGGAGCTGGCCGGGCGCGTCCAGGCCAAGGCCATACGCGTGCCGACGGTGAACGTGTCCTGCCTGGACATCACCCTGCAGACCGCGCGCGACACCAGTGCCGCCGAGATCAACAGCGTGTTGCGTCAGGCCGCCGAGGCCGGTCCGCTCAAGGGCCTGCTGGCCTATACCGAGCTGCCCCACGCCAGCTGCGACTTCAACCACGACCCGCACTCGGCCATCGTCGACGGCAGCCAGACCCGCGTGTCCGGCCCGCGCCTGGTCAACCTGCTGGCCTGGTTCGACAACGAGTGGGGCTTCGCCAACCGCATGCTCGATGTCGCCGAACATTTTCTCGCTGTATCCACTTCCTCCGTACAACCAGCCCCCGTGAAGGACTGATGCCATGACCGTTCTGAAGATGACCGACCTCGACCTCGCCGGTAAGCGCGTGCTGATCCGCGAAGACCTCAACGTCCCGGTGAAGGATGGCGTGGTCAAGAGCGATGCGCGCATCCTCGCCTCGCTGCCGACCATCAAGCTGGCGCTGGAAAAGGGCGCGGCGGTGCTGGTCTGCTCGCACCTCGGCCGTCCGGAAGAGGGCGTGTACAGCGAGGAAGACAGCCTGGCGCCGGTCGCCGCCTACCTGAGCAAGGCGCTCGGCCGCGAAGTGCCGCTGGTCAAGGACTACCTCGGCGGTGTCGAGGTCAAGGCCGGTGAGCTGGTGCTGCTGGAGAACGTGCGCTTCAACAAGGGCGAGAAGAAGAACAGCGATGAGCTGGCCCAGCAGTACGCGGCGCTGTGCGACGTGTTCGTGATGGACGCCTTCGGTACCGCCCACCGCGCCCAGGGCTCGACCCACGGCGTGGCCAAGTTCGCCAAAGTCGCGTGCGCCGGCCCGCTGCTGGCCGCCGAGCTGGAGGCCCTGGGCAAGGCCCTGGACAAGCCGGCGCGGCCGATGCTGGCGATCGTCGCCGGCTCCAAGGTGTCGACCAAGCTCGACGTGCTCAACTCCCTGGCCGATATCTGCGACTCGCTGATCGTCGGCGGCGGCATCGCCAACACCTTCCTCGCCGCGGCCGGACTGCCGGTCGGCAAGTCGCTGTACGAGGCCGACCTGGTCGACACTGCCCGCGCCATCGCCGCCAAGGTCAGCGTGCCGCTGCCGGTCGACGTGGTGGTGGCCAAGGCCTTCGCCGAGGACGCCGAAGCCACCGTCAAGTCGGTCAAGGACGTGGCTGACGACGACATGATCCTCGACATCGGCCCGCAGACCGCCAAGCAGTTCGCCGAGATGCTCAAGGCCTCGCAGACCATCCTGTGGAACGGCCCGGTCGGCGTGTTCGAGTTCGATCAGTTCGGCAATGGCACCAAGGCCCTGGCCCTGGCCATCGCGGAAAGCCCGGCGTTCTCCATTGCCGGCGGCGGCGACACTCTGGCGGCCATCGACAAATACGGCGTGAGCGAGCAGATTTCCTACATTTCCACCGGCGGCGGCGCCTTCCTCGAATTCGTCGAGGGCAAGGTGCTGCCGGCAGTCGAGGTGCTGGAGCAGCGCGCCAAGTAAGGCTCGGGCAATCGGCGATGCGCCATGCGCGCCAGAGAGAGGCGCTGGCCTTTCCAAGTGAGCGGCGCATCGCCAAGGGGTTTCACCCGCTGGATTAAACCCTGGCGTGATCGGATGGTCTGTACAGACTGGACCATCGCACAAGGAGTCATGTCATGGAAAAGTGGGTCGCTCTTGCAGTCATGGGTGTTTTGCTGGCCGGTTGCGCCAGCGGTGGACGGGAAGCTGCCTGCGAGGTGTTCAGCCCCGCGCAGATCGACACGCCGACCACTCAGGATGATCAGCGTGTCGAGCAAAGCAGTGGCGAACCCACTGGCCCGGCAGCGGAACAGCGTTGCTGACAAGGAGAGGCAATGATCGGAATCAGATTGGCGGGACTTTCCGCCCTGGCAGTGCTGCTCGCTGCGTGCAGCAGTCAGCCCGCGGTGCCGGATCACTGGAATCGCTGGGTATGCGACAGCCAGGCCGAGGTGCAGTGGCGCTTCGCCAATGGCGGCTACGATCAGGTTGACCTGCGCCTGGGGGGCGACGACATCGTCTATCGCCTGACCCAGGAGCCGGCCGCGTCCGGCGCGCTGTACAGCGATGGACGCCTGTCGTTTCACACCAAGGGCGAGGAAGGCCTGGTCTACTGGACCGCGACCGACGATCTGATCGGTCGCGGCTGCAAGGCGCAGTAGAGCAGCGGCTTTAGACTTACAGCGGTATTCAAGCTTGAACCGAGCCTGCCCCTGCGGCAGGCTTGTACATTAAACAACCCAGATTGGGAGCTTCACCATGGCACTTATCAGCATGCGCCAGATGCTCGACCACGCCGCCGAATTCGGCTACGGCGTGCCGGCCTTCAACGTCAACAACCTCGAGCAGATGCGCGCCATCATGGAAGCCGCCGACAAGACCGATTCGCCGGTCATCGTCCAGGCCTCCGCTGGTGCCCGCAAATACGCCGGTGCGCCTTTCCTGCGCCACCTGATCCTGGCTGCCATCGAAGAATTCCCGCATATCCCGGTGTGCATGCACCAGGACCACGGCACCAGCCCCGACGTGTGCCAGCGCTCCATCCAGCTGGGCTTTTCCTCGGTAATGATGGACGGCTCGCTCAAGGAAGACGGCAAGACCCCGGCCGACTACGACTACAACGTCCGCGTCACTCAGCAAACCGTAGCCTTCGCCCACGCCTGCGGCGTGTCGGTGGAAGGTGAGCTGGGCTGCCTGGGCAGCCTGGAAACCGGCATGGCCGGTGAAGAGGATGGCGTCGGCGCCGAAGGCGTGCTGGACCACAGCCAGCTGCTGACCGACCCGGAAGAGGCGGCGGCCTTCGTCAAGGCCACTCAGGTCGATGCCCTGGCGATCGCCATCGGCACCAGCCACGGCGCCTACAAGTTCACCAAGCCGCCAACCGGCGACGTGCTCTCCATCGAGCGCATCAAGGAAATCCACAAGCGCATCCCCAACACCCACCTGGTGATGCACGGCTCCAGCTCGGTGCCGCAGGACTGGCTGGCGATCATCAACGAGTACGGTGGCGACATCAAGGAAACCTACGGCGTGCCGGTCGAAGAGATCGTCGAAGGCATCAAGCACGGCGTGCGCAAGGTGAATATCGACACCGACCTGCGCCTGGCTTCCACCGGTGCCATCCGTCGCTTCCTCGAGCAGAACAAGGCTGAGTTCGATCCGCGCAAATACTTCGCCAAGACCATCGAAGCCATGCGTGACATCTGCATCGCCCGCTACGAAGCCTTCGGTACTGCCGGCAACGCCTCGAAGATCAAGCCGATCTCCCTGGAAGGCATGTACAAGCGCTACGCCAGTGGCGAGCTGGCCGCCAAGGTCAACTAAGCCAGGCGCGCTGCACGAAAAACGCCGCGGCTCCTCACGGAGCCGCGGCGTTTTTTTATGGCCTGCGCTCGGGCCGTGTTACTTCGCCGAGCCGAGCAGCGAGCGGTGCTCGATGCTGAGCTGATCGAAGCGCGCGGCGCCGGCTTCGGTTTCATAGCCGGTGTTGTCCTGGGTGTAGACCCCGGCCTTGAAGTACAGGGGCCTCGCCGCCCAGGTCGGGTCCATCCGCGCGCTCCAGTTGATGCTGTTGAGGCTGATGGCCAGGGTGCCATCGGGCTTCAGGTTGATCACGTAGCGAAACGGCTGGTTCAGGCGGATGCCGCTGGCCACGGTCACGGTCTGGATGGCGGCGTCCGGGCTCGGACGGACCTTGGCGACGATGTTGCCATCGGCGGTCTTGGTCTTGTACTGGTACTCCAGCTTGAGCAGCGGCTCGGAACTCTTCAGGGCGTGAATCTGGCCGATGACGATCTTGCCGGTGGACGGCACCTGGCTGACGCTCAGCGACGCCCGCAGAAAATGGTCCGCCTCCGGGTAGGTCCAGTTGCGCAGGCGGCCGTCGGCAAAGGTTTCGCGCAGTTCGGTGCGGGGATACTTGGCGCTCTCGGTCGTGGTGCCATTGACCGGTGCCCAGAAGAAGATCGCACCTTCCTTGGACTGAAAATAGTGATCCTGGTAGCCACCGGCCAGTACGCGTGTCTCGATGGTGGTGGCGGGTACGCCCACTGGAACGCTGAGATTCCACATGGCGAGTTCGATCATGATCAAAGCTCCTGAAAGACGGAAACTTCAGTCGATGGCACATCTCATCCAGGAGTCAGTAACGGCTTACTTGGCGTTCCAGCGGGTGACACACGCGAACTAGAAGGGTGAGCAGGACTGCCCGTGACAGCAGAGCGGAAGTGCTCTGCTGGCGCGCTTTATAACGGCAATTTCGGGCATTGCGTGAGCACCGTTCGTCGCATTATTGACGTCAATATATGGTCGCAAAAAAGAGCGGTTCCAATAGGGCGTCCAATTGCCCGCAAGCCGGCGGTAACTGCGCTTAACCGACGGCTGCGCAGCGGCAGGTAAAACCCTGTAAAACACCTGGGGGCATGGGGCTTGGCGGGCTGCGCCATAATCCTCGAACTGTCGTTTCGGGAATGCCGTCACCCATGTCCAGCAAGCCTCGCCTGTTGCTCGCCTTCGTTCTCGCCGTGCTGCTGGCTGCGCTGCTCGCCTCGATCTTCCAGACCCAGACCAACCTCGCCGCGCTGCAGGCGCTCGGCGCGCCGATGCCGCTGCAGGTGCGCGTCGGCACCACCTGCCTGGACCTGCTCGGCTTCGCCCCGGTCTTCGCCCTACTGGCTGCACTGGGCTTTCTCTTCGCGCTGCCGCTGGCGACCTGGTGCGCGCAGCGCCTGCCGCCGCTGCGCTGGATGATCTTTCTGCTGGCCGGTGCGCTGGCGATCTGGGTGGCGCTGGCGCTGGCCAACATGTTGGCGCCCATGCCAACGCTGATCGCAGCCAATCGCACCCTGATCGGCACACTTGGCCTCATGGCGAGTGGCAGTGCTGGTGCCTTGCTGTTCGCTCTTCTGGCGCGGCGGGTGCGTTATCTGACGCAGCCGACGTCCTCCGATTTACCCTCATAAGGCCCCTTCCATGTCCAGACTCATTCGTGCGCTGCTGGTTGGCGCCCTGCTCGCCAGCGTGCCTGCGCAGGCGCAGGCCTATCGCATCGAGACTTTCAGCGAAGGACTGGAACACCCCTGGTCGCTGGCCTTCCTGCCGGACGGGCGCATCCTGGTGACCGAGCGGGTCGGCCGCCTGCGTATCGTCGAAGCCGACGGCAGCCTGGACCCGGACCCGGTGGCCGGGCTGCCGGAGATCTTCGTCGCGGCGCAGGCCGGTCTGATGGAGGTGGCGCTCGACCCCGACTACGTCAGCAATCGCTGGCTCTACCTCAGCTACGCCCATGGCACGACGCAGGCCAACAACACACGTCTGGCCCGCGCCCGGCTGGTAGACGACGAATTGCGCGACTTCGAAGTGCTGTTCACCGCCCAGCCGCTCAAGGCCGGGGCTTCCCACTATGGCGGGCGTATCGCCTTTCTCGCCGACAAGACCCTGGTGCTGACCCTGGGCGATGGTTTCGACTGGCGCGAAGAGGCGCAGAACCCCGGCAACCACCTGGGCAAGATCGTTCGCCTCAATCGCGACGGCAGTGTGCCGGCGGACAACCCGCTGGTGGGGCAGACCGGCGCCGCGGCGGAAATCTACAGCCTCGGCCACCGCAATGTGCAGGGCATCGTCTTCGACGCCGAGGCCGGGCGCCTGTACAGCCACGAGCATGGCCCGCGCGGTGGCGACGAGCTGAATCTGATCGAGGCCGGCACCAATTACGGCTGGCCGTTGGCGACCTTCGGCATCGACTACACCGGCGCGCGGGTCAGCCCCTACACCGAGTTGCCGGGCCTGACCCAGCCCTTGCTGCACTGGACGCCTTCGGTGGCGCCCGCGAGCCTGACCCAGTACCGCGGCGCACTGTTCCCGGACTGGCAGGGCGACCTGTTCGCCGCCACCCTGGCCGAGCGCAGCGTGCGCCGCGTGCGCCTGCACGAGGGGATGCTGGCGGGCGAGGAGATTCTGTTCGAGGAGCTCGGCGAGCGCATCCGCGATGTGCGTGCAGGCCCGGATGGCGCGCTCTATCTGCTGACCGACAACGCCGATGGTCGTCTGCTGCGGGTGGTGCCCGGCGACTGAGCGGGCTGCGTCATCCGTTACACTGGAGGCCTTTGATGAGTTCGGATCGGTCGCGTTGAAATATCTCCAGGGTTATCCCGTCGCCTTGCAGCAACAGGTTCGCCAGCTGATCGCCGATGATCGACTGGGCGACTACCTGGCGCAGCGTTACCCCGGCCGCCACGAGGTGCAGAGCGACAAGGCGCTGTACGGCTATGTGATGGCGCTCAAGCAGGAGCATCTGAAGAACGCGCCGGCCATCGACAAGGTGCTCTACGACAACCGCCTCGACCTTACCCATCGGGCGCTGGGTCTGCACACGGCGATCTCGCGGGTGCAGGGCGGCAAGCTCAAGGCGAAGAAGGAAATCCGTGTCGCTTCGCTGTTTCGCGACGCGGCGCCGGCCTTCCTGCAGATGATCGTGGTGCACGAGCTGGCGCACCTGAAGGAGGCCGAACACAACAAGGCCTTCTACAAGCTCTGCGATCACATGCTGCCGGGCTATGCGCAGATCGAGTTCGACCTGCGCATGTACCTGACCTGGCGCGAGATGACGGGCTCGGCATGAAAGCGTGCAAGATCACCGGCACGACGCGACCGTAGGGTGCGCTAGGCGCACCACGGACATCGTCCTTTCACTCGAGGTGCGCACGGCGCACCCTGGATGCTCAGCCGTGCAGGCGCACGTTGAGCTGGTCGACCACCGGTGCCCAGTCGGCGTCTTCGAGAATTTCCTCGCGTAGCAGCGCGGCCTGCGCCGGCGTCCAGAACGGGGCCTCGGACAGCTTGCACGCGTCCGGCAGCGGCGAGTGGGTGCTGATGAAGGCGTTGATGCTGGCGGCATCGTCGGGCAATCCGAGTTGCTTGAACAGCGCGGGCAGGCTGTGGACGGGCGCTTCCATGGTGGGCTCTCCAAACGTGGGGTTCATGGTTAATTACCCAACCCTAGCTCAGATAGTTCCCTTCACTCGGCCGCCAGCACTTCGAATAGCTGCAGTCGCTTGCCCATCGGCAGATTGATTTCATCGCCGGGGCGTTTGCCCAGCAACAGGTGCCCCAGCGGAGCGGCATTGCCCAGCACCTGGATGCTGCGCCCGGCGTGCCGCAGCTTCATGCTGGCGCCCTGCGGGCCGAGAAACAGCCACTGTTCGTGGCCGTCCTCGCCGGCCAGCAGAACCAGCGCGCCCAGTTCGATGCCCTGCGCTTCGTCGAAGGGGCGCGGGCGCAGCTGGCGCCAGGTGATCAGCGTCTGGCGCAGCTCCTCCACCCGCCGCGCCTGGCCGCTGGCCAGATAGGCGGCCTCCAGGCCAAGGGTGTCGTACTTGTTCTCGGCGACGTTCTCTTCATGGGTGGCCGCTTCGTGGGCGCTCAGGGCGGCCAGGTTGGCCTGCTCGAGATCGGCCTGCAACTGGCTGAGCACGGCTTGCAACAACAGGGTCTTGTTCATGTGGCGGTTTCGCTTGCAAATGGCGCGGTTATCCCAGGCCGACGGGCGGCTGTCCAGCGCGTCAGTCCGGTTCGGCGGTGAGGTGCACGCGGTTGCGTCCGGTGGCCTTGGCTCGATACATCGCGGCGTCGGCCCGGCGGATCAGCGCGGTGGCGTCGTCCTCGCCGTGATAGAGGGCGATACCGATGCTCGCGCCCACGCGCACGGCCCGTTCTTCCAGATAGATGGGCGTGTCCAGCCCCTCCAGCACGCGCTTGGCCAGGTCGCGGGCGTCTGCGGCCGTTTGCACGTTCTCGCAGATCACCACGAACTCGTCGCCGCCCAGGCGCGCCGGCAGGTCGGCGTCGCGCAGGTAGTGCCTGAGGCGCCGGGCAACCTCGGCCAGCACCTGATCGCCGAAACCGTGACCGTACTGGTCGTTGACGGGTTTGAAGCCATCGAGGTCGATCAGCATCACCGCCAGCAGTTCGTTGCGCCGCTGACTGCGGGCGATGGCCTGTTCCAGGTGCTGCTGCAGCGCGGTGCGGTTGGCCAGGCCGGTCAGCGGGTCCTGCAGCGCCAGTTCGCTGAGGCGCTGGTTGGCCAGCTCCAGCGCCAGGGTCCGCTCGGTGACGCGTTTGGCGAGGATCTGCTCGTTGAGCTGCAGGGCGGCCTCGCGCTGGCGCTTGAGCTCGTTGAAGCGGGCCGCCAGGGCGAACGACAGCAGGATCATCTCCAGGCCCGAGCCGATCTGCATGGCGTACAGGGTGATGAAGTTCGACGGGATCAGGGCGAAGTTGCGCAATGCCAGCAGCACCGCGCCGCTCAGCAGCATCAGCCAGGCCAGGGCGAACAGACGCGCACCGGGCACCCGGTAGCCGACGCAGACGAAGCTGGTGAGCAGCAGCGTCAGGGTAACGATCAGGCCGGTCAGCGACATGGTCTGCAGGGCCGTCTGCACCGGCAGGAGCAGGGTGGCGAGCACGGCCAGCAGGGTGGCGCCGCACAGTACCTGCAGCACCCGGTCCCAGCGCGGCAGCCACTGCCGGGTATCCAGGAAACTGCGCGCGAACACCACGGCGAGCAGCGCCGCCAGGGTCAGGCTGACCGGCAGCATGCGATTGCTCCAGGGCGCGGCATGCGGCCACAGGTATTGTGCACCGAGGCCGTTGAGCGACAGCACGCTGACGGCGAAGGCGAACATGAACAGCACGTAGTTGAGGAAGGGGCGTTCGCGCAGGGCAAGAAACAGCAGCAGGTTGTACAGCCCCAGGGCGGTCAGCACCCCGCAATACAGGGCATGCACCAGGTAGCCCTTCTGACTGTGCTGCTCGAAAGCGTGGGCCGACATCAGCTCACCGCTCAGGGTCATGCTGCCGCGCGAGTCGGCGCGCAGGTAGAGGGTGCGTTGCTCGCCCGGTCGCAGGACGATCTCGAACACCGGGTTGCGATGGCCGACGCTGCGCTGAGCGTAGGGCACGGTATCGCCGCTGCGCGATTCGCGCACGCCGTCGGCGCCCACGTCGTACAGCCGTACCTCGTCCAGTGAGGCGTAGTTCAGTTCGAGGCGCCAGGAGAGCGTTGCGGCCGCGCTGGACTGCAGCGGCAGGCGCAGCCAGACCACGCCCGGCACGTAGCCGAAGCTGAGGTCGCGGCGCTCGCTGGAGGGGCGAAACGGGGCGTTGGCGCGGCTGACGTCGAGCAGCGACAGGTCGGCCTGTGGATCGTCGAGAAAATCCACCAGCCCGTGCAGATTCCGCGGTGGCGTGGTCTCGTCCAGCATCAGGCCAGCCCAGGCCTGCGGGCCGGCCAGCAGCAGACAGAGCGCCAGCAGCAGGCTCGGCAGCGAGACCGGCAAGGTGCGCGACGAAGATGGGCTGGCGGACATGGCGGTGCCTGGGTGATAGGCCTGCTCGAATACTCGCAGAAAGCTTTGTCGGCCTGCTAGTGCCCCTCAGCCGTCCTTGTGCAGATGGGCGCCGAGGGTGCGCAGCGGCGCCAGTTGCCGGCAGATCAGCGCCAGTTGGGTCTGCACCAGGCGCTGGCGTTCATCGGCGTCGTCGGCGATCTGCTCCAGGGCCTGGGCCAGTTCCTGCTCTTCGTCGCTGTGAATCGCCAGCGGGCGTTCGCCGCGCAGGCCCGCGGCGATCTCGTCGAGGCTGGCGGCGAGGTGCTCGGCCTGTTCCAGCAACTGCGCCTGGACGGCCTGCGGCAGCTGTTCGCCACGGTGCGCGCCGAGTGCGGAGAGGTAGCTGAGCAGGGTGTGCGACAGCACCAGAAAGCGAAAGCCCAGATCGGCGTCCTTACGGAAGTGCCCCGGTTCCATCAGCATGTTGCCGAGCGTGGTGGATAGCGCCGCGTCGGCATTGTGGGCATTGCGCCGGGCCAGGCGATAACCGAGGTCGTCGCGTTTGCCGTGGGCGTACTGGGCGATGATCTGGCGCAGGTAGGCGCTGTTGCAGCTCAGGGTGTTCGCCAACATGCGCCCCAGGCGCCGGCCCTGCCAGTCCGGCAGGATCAGGAACACCGCCAGGCCGGCGATCAGGCCGCCGAGCAGGGTATCGATCAGGCGTGGCAGGAACAGGCCGTAGCCATCGCCGATCTGGTTGAAGCAGAACAGCACCAGCAGGGTGATCGCCGCGGTGGCCAGGGTGTAGCGGGTGGCGCGGGTGGCGAAGAAGGCCACCCCGGCGACCACGGCGAACAGCGCCTGGATGCGCGGATCGGGGAACAGGTCGAACAGCGCCCAGCCGATTCCCAGGCCGAGCAGGGTGCCGAGAATGCGCTGCACCAGCTTCAGGCGCGTGGCGCCGTAGTTCGGCTGGCAGACGAACAGGGTGGTCAGCAGGATCCAGTAGCCCTGGGTCGGGTGGATCAGGTGCAGCAGGCCATAACCCGCAGCCAGGGCGATGGACAGGCGCAGCGCATGGCGAAACAGCAGCGAGGTGGGCGTCAGCTGCTGGCCGATGCGCTCGATGACCTCGCGCAGCGAATGCGGTTCGCGATCCAGCAGGCTGCTGTCCTGTTCCTCGGCCAGGGCGTCGGGGTTGCTGGCGTTGCCGAGCAGCTGGTCGAGCGTGGCCAGGTTGCCGGCCAGCGCGCCCAGCGAGCGCAGCAGGCGGCGCCAGGCCGGGTTGCTCTGCAGATGCAGGTGGTCGAGGGAGGCGTGCAGATCTTCCAGGGCCTGACTGCACAGCTCGCGGTATTCGAACGGCTGGCGCAGCTCGATGGCGGTGGCCAGCCGCTGACAGGCCTCGCCATGCAGGCGCAGCAGGCGCTGGCAACGAAACAGCACGTCGCTGTGGAAGAAGGCTTCGGCCAGTTCGTTGTAGGGGTAGTGCGAGGAGCTGGCGCGCTCGTGGATGTCCTGGGCGAGGAAGTACAGCTTCAGGTAGCGATTGACCTTGGGCGCCGGGCGGGCGCCCCCGACCCGGTGCAGGATGATTTCCTTGGCCGCGTTGAGGGCCGACACCACCCGTCCGTTCTGCTGCGCCAGCTCCAGGCGGCGCTGCTCCACGTCCAGCTGGCGCAGTGGCTCGAACAGCGCCGCCTTGAGCTTGAGGTACTTGCCCAGTTCGCGAAACAGCCGGGCCAGGGCGAGCTGCACCGGCTGGTGGGCGAACAGCGCGTGCCAGATCACCGACAGCAGGCCGTACCAGGCGGCGCCGGCTACCAGCAGCAGCGGCTCCAGCCACAGACCGGCAACGCCGCCGCGCTGTTCCAGGCCGATCATGCTGTACACGGCGAGGATCAGCGTGCCCGAGCCGAGGGTGGCGAAGCGCTCGCCGAGCGCGCCGAGCATGGTCAGGCAGAAGGCGGAACAGGCCAGGGCAACGACGAACAGCCAGGGGTAGGGAAAGAGGAACTCCACCGCATAGGCCGCCGCACTGAAGCACACCAGGGTCACCAGCACGGTGCCCAGGCGGCCCTGCCAGCTGTCGTCGGTCTCGGTCAGGGCGCTGGCGATGATGCCGAGAAACAGCGGAATCAGCCCGTGCACCCAACCCTGCCACCAGCACAGCGCCAAGGCTCCGGCCAGGGCGATGAATACCCGCAGGCTGGCGCTGAACTTGTCCAGCGCCCAGAGGCGGCGCAGCGTTTGGCTGAGGTGAGGGCGAGGCATGGGTGACCTGGGCGGAAAAGATGTGAGCAGCCTACCGGAACTGGCCTGCCGCTGGGTATCCGTCTGCGAGCCCTGGCGGCGGTTCGCGACCTCGGCGCCAGCACCGCTGCCCTTACATGCCCTGTAGCACATCCGTCCGCGCGGGCGCGGGAGCCCCTGGGGGCGTGGACTATGCTCAGAAAGGGACCGCCGCCACGGGTTCGGTATCAATGCGGTTCCCGGGAGTCGAACGTGTTGCCTGGCTGGTTGCGTCTGTGTCTGTGTGCCCTGATCCTCTGCGCATCGGGGGGGGTGAGTGCGGCGCCGGGGGCGGTGGTGCAGTTGCAGGTGGACGGCGTGATCGGCCCGGCCAGCGCCGACTATCTGGTGCGCGGCCTGGCCAAGGCGGTGGACGAGGGCGCGCAGCTGGTGGTGATCGAGATCGACACCCCCGGCGGGCTGGATACCGCCATGCGCGCCATCATCAAGGCGATTCTCGCCAGCCCCATCCCGGTGGCCAGCTACGTCGCGCCCGGTGGCGCGCGGGCGGCCAGCGCCGGTACCTACATCCTCTATGCCAGTCATGTCGCGGCCATGACGCCGGGCACCAACCTCGGCGCCGCCACACCGGTGGCCATCGGCATGCCGGGAGCGCCGAGCCAGCCCGAGGGGGATGACAAGGCCGAGAAGGACAAGGCCACGCAAGGCGATAAGGGGACGGGCGATGCCATGACCGCCAAGCAGGTCAACGACGCCGCCGCCTATATCCGCGGCCTGGCCAACATGCGCGGGCGCAATGCCGAGTGGGCCGAGCAGGCTGTGCGCGAGGCCGTCAGCCTGTCCGCCGAGGAGGCGCTGGAGCAGAAGGTGATCGACTACCTGGCCAGGGACACGGCCGATCTGCTGCGCCAGCTCGATGGCAAGACCCTGCAGGCCGCGGGCGTCGAGCGGACCCTGGCCACTGCCGGCGCGCCGCTGATCAGCCACGCGCCGGACTGGCGCACCCGGCTGCTGGCCGTGATCACCAACCCCAGCGTGGCGCTGATCCTGATGATGATCGGCGTCTATGGCCTGTTCTTCGAATTCTCCAATCCCGGCAGCGGCGTCGGTGGCGTGCTCGGCGGCATCAGCCTGGTACTCGCCCTCTATGCCCTGCAACTGCTGCCGGTGAACTACGCCGGGGTGGCGCTGATCCTGCTCGGCATCGCCTTCATCACCGCCGAGGCCTTCCTGCCCAGCTTCGGCGTGCTCGGCATCGGCGGGGTGGTGGCCTTCGTCTTCGGTGGGCTGATCCTGATCGACACCGACGTGCCGGGCTTCGGCATCCCGCTGGCGCTGATCATCACCCTGGCGCTGGTCAGCGCCGCGCTGATCCTGGCCATCGTCGGCATGGCGCTCAGGGCCAGGCGACGTCAGCAGGTGGCCGGTGACAGCGGTCTGGTCGGCAGCCTGGTGGCCATCGCCGCGGTGCGTGAGGACGATCCACGCGCCGGTTGGGTGGCACTGCAGGGCGAACGCTGGCAGGTGCAGGGCGCTGCGCCGCTGCAGCCCGGGCAGCAGGTACGAGTCACCGCGCGCGAGGGCGTGCATCTACAGGTCAGCGCGGTGGATGAGCCGCCGCCCCGAGGAGGTAACTGATGGGTTTCGAATTGAGTTTTCTGTCACTGGCAATCATCGTCCTGGCCCTGCTCGCCTCGGCGTTTCGCATCCTGCGCGAATACGAGCGCGGCGTGGTGTTCCAGCTCGGCCGCTTCTGGCGGGTCAAGGGGCCGGGGCTGATCCTGGTCATCCCCGGTCTGCAGCAGATGGTGCGGGTGGACCTGCGTACCCTGGTGCTGGACGTGCCGACCCAGGACGTGATTTCTCGCGACAACGTCTCGGTCAAGGTCAATGCGGTGGTCTATTACCGCGTGCTCGACCCGCAGCGGGCGATCATCCAGGTCGAGGATTACCACTCGGCCACCAGTCAGCTGGCACAGACCACCCTGCGCGCCGTGCTCGGCAAACACGAGCTGGACGACATGCTCGCCGAGCGCGAGCGGCTCAACGTGGACATCCAGCAGGTGCTCGACGCGCAGACCGATGCCTGGGGCATCAAGGTGGCGAACGTCGAGATCAAGCACGTCGACCTGGATGAGTCGATGGTGCGCGCCATCGCCAGGCAGGCCGAGGCCGAGCGCGAGCGGCGGGCCAAGGTGATTCACGCCGAAGGCGAACTGCAGGCCGCAGAGAAGCTCATGCAGGCCGCCGAGATCCTCGGCCGGCAGAGCGGCGCCATGCAGCTGCGCTACATGCAGACCCTGGGCAGCATCGCCAGTGACAAGAGCTCGACCATCGTCTTCCCGCTGCCGGTGGAGCTGTTGCAGGGAATAGCCGAGAAGAAGTAGCTGCGGCGCAGGGCTATCCCCTGAAAATGGTGATGAAAACGGATGGCTGACTGCCAGGTCTTTCCTAGACTTCGATAAGGCAACGCACCCTTCCAGCGGAGGTCGTTATGCGCATCGGCGTACCCAAGGAAATCAAGAATCACGAATACCGCGTCGGCCTCACCCCGCAGTCAGTGGCCGAACTTGCCGCGCTGGGTCATGAGGTCTGGGTGGAGACCCTGGCCGGCGCTGCCATCGGTTTTGCCGACCAGGATTACCGCGAGGCGGGTGCGCAGATCGCCGCGAGCGCGGGCGAGGTGTTCCAGCAGGCGCAGTTGATCGTCAAGGTCAAGGAGCCGCTGGCGGTGGAGCGCGCCAAGCTGCGCCCGCATCACACCCTGTTCACCTACCTGCACCTGGCTCCGGATCGAGCGCAGACTGAAGAGCTGATGGCCGGCGGTGCCACCTGTATCGCCTACGAGACGGTGACCGACGCCCAGGGGCGCCTGCCGTTGCTGGCCCCCATGTCCGAGGTGGCCGGGCGCATGTCGATCCAGGCCGGTGCCAGCTGCCTGGAAAAGGCCCGTGGCGGCCGCGGGGTATTGCTGGGCGGCGTGCCCGGTGTGGCGCCAGGCAAGGTGGTGATCCTTGGCGGCGGCGTGGTTGGCAGCCATGCCCTGGCGATGGCCGTGGGCCTGGGGGCGGATGTCACGGTGCTGGACAAGAGCGTCGATGCCCTGCGCCGGCTCGATTCGCTGTACGGCAGCCGCATCACCACCCTCTATTCGACCCGCGCCGCGGTGCGTGAGCAGGTGCTGGCGGCCGATCTGGTGATCGGCGGGGTGCTGATCCCCGGCGCCGCCGCGCCCAAGCTGATCACGGCGGAAATGGTGCGGCAGATGAAGGCCGGCGCGGTGCTGGTGGACGTGGCCATTGACCAGGGCGGTTGCGCCGAAACCTCGCGTGCCACCACCCACGCCGAGCCGACCTACGTGGTCGACGAGGTGGTGCACTACTGTGTGGCCAACATGCCCGGCGCGGTGGCGCGCACCTCGACCCTGGCGCTGAACAACGCCACCCTGCCGTTCGTCATAGCGCTGGCGCAGAAGGGCACGCGCCGGGCCCTGGAGGAGGATGCGCACCTGCTGGCGGGGCTCAACGTGGCCAAGGGCGTGATCACCTGCGGCAGCGTGGCCGAGGCTCACGGTTTGCCGTTCCAGTCGGCGGCCGGGGTGCTGGAGCATCTGTAGCGGCCTGGCGGCGGTTTGTCGCTGCGCACCGATTAGGGCGATGCTGGTGGGCAGGATGCATCTCGAGCGTTGGTGCGCACGGCGCACCCTACGGGCGCCGATCCGTAGGGTGCGCTGCGCGCACCACCTGCGCGAACGGTGGTAAATGGGGCGGCCGCAGCCGTTCGGGCAGCGGCTGATTGCGAGACAGCGCCACCGGGTCTGGCCACGCTGGCCGCTTCGAAGGCGAACCCGCGCCGTGGAGGAAAGCACCATGTCCAGCCGTCGCCATCTTCTGCTCGCCGCCGGCGGCGCCCTGCTGGCCAGCCCTTCGCTGGTGCTGGCCGAGCGCCTGCTGACGCCGCGGCAGACGCTGGGCCCCTTCTACCCCGACCAACTGCCGCTCGATAGCGACAACGATCTGGTGCAGGTCGAAGGCCGGGCCGAGGAGGCGCGCGGCATTCGCGTGCAGTTGCACGGCTCGATCCTCGATGCCGGCGGTCGGCCGCTGGCCGGGGCGCTGGTGGAAATCTGGCAGGTCGATGCCAACGGCATCTATCTGCACAGCCGTGGCGGCGATCGCCAGCGGCTCGACCCCGGTTTTCAGGGCTATGGCCGCTTCGTCACGGCGGCGGACGGTCGTTATGGCTTTCGCACCATTCGCCCGGTGTCCTATCCCGGACGTACCCCGCATATCCACCTGGCGGTGACCCTGCCCGGCATGCCGCGCTTCGCCACCCAGTGCTATATCCGCGGCGAGCCGGGCAACCAGCGCGACGGTCTGCTCAACGCCATCCGCGATCCACGCCTGCGCGAACTGCTGATCGTGCCTTTCGTGCCGGTGAGCGGGCAGGTCAACCAGCAGATTGCCCGCTTCGATGTGGTCCTCGGCGTCACCCCGGCCTCATGACGATGGACTACAGCGGCCAGACCCAGAGCAGCAGCGGCACGCTGACCAGCACCACGAGAATCTCCATCGGCAGGCCGAGGCGCCAGTAGTCGCCGAAACGGAAGCCGCCGGGGCTGAGGATCAGGGTGTTGTTCTGGTGGCCGATGGGGGTGAGGAAGGAGCACGAGGCGCCGATGGCCACCGCCATCAGCAGCGAGTCGGGGCTGACGCCGAGCTGGCTGGCGGCGCTGAGGGCAATGGGGCACATCACCGCGGCGGTGGCGGCGTTGTTCATGAAATCCGACAGGGTCATGGTCACCACCAGCAGCAGGGTCAGGGTGACGATGGCATTGCCCTGGGCCAGATGCTCCATCAGCACGCGCGCCAGCAGATCGGCGGCGCCAGTTTCCGACATGGCGCCGGCCACCGGGATCAGCGCGCCGAGCAGCACGATCACCGGCCAGTCGACCGCTTCGTACACCGCGCGCAGCGGGATCAGGCGCAGCAGCATGTAGGCCAGCACCCCGGCGGAGAAGGCTACCGCGGCCGAGAGCAGGCCGAAGGCAGCCGTGGCGATGGCCAGCAGCATCACGCCCAGGGCCAGATTGGCCTGGCGTGGATCGGGAATGTTGATGGCGCGGGCGGCCAGCGGCACGCAGCCGTAGTCGCTGGCGAACTCGCTGACGTCCTCGGCGCTGCCCTGCATCAGCAGCACATCGCCGCTCTGGATCAGGGTCGAACGCAGGCGTTTGATCGAGCGGTGGCTCTGTCTGGAGATGGCCAGCAGGCTGATGGAGTAACGGCTGCGCAAGCGCGTGCTGCTGGCGGAGCGGCCGATCAGCGGCGAGTCGGGTTTGACCAGCAGCTCCAGCAGGCCGCGCTCCTCGCTGTTGGCTTCCTTCTTCTCGGTTTCGCCGCCGTTGTCCTTGCGCTGCTGCTCGGCTTCCTTGGCCTCGCGTTCGGCCTCCAGCAGCAGGTCGAGCTGGCCCAGCACCTCACCCAGTTCCTGCGGATCGGCCTCGATCACCAGTACGTCGTCGGCCTGCAGCACGCGGCGCGGGTTGGGCGCGCTCAGGCGCAGCTTGTTGCGTACCATGGCCACCACCTGGGCGTCGGCCTCGTCGAGCAACTGCTCGATCTCGCGCAGGGTCTTGCCCTGGGCCTTGCCGCCTTCCTTGACGCGCGCCTCGGTGAGGTAGCGGCCGGTATCGAAGCTGGCGGCGTTGCCCACTTCGCGTCTGGGTACCAGGCGCCAGCCGAGCAGGGTGATGAACAGCACGCCGGCCAGCGCCACCGCCACGCCCACCGGGCTGAAATCGAACATGGCGAACGGGCCATTGCCATGCTGCGCGCGGAAGCTGGAGACGATCAGGTTGGGCGGCGTGCCGATCAGCGTGGTCATGCCGCCGAGGATGGTGCCGAAGGCCAGCGGCATCAGCACCCGGCCGGGTGGCAATTCCAGGCGCGCGGCAATCTGCAGGGCGATGGGCATCAGCAGGGCGAGCGCCCCGACGTTGTTCATGAAGGCCGAGAGCAGGGCGCCGAGACCGGTCAGCGCCGCGAGCGACAGCAGCACGCCGGCGCCGCTGGGCAGCAGGCGCTGGGCCAGGCGGTTGACCGCGCCGGTGCTCTGCAGGCCGTGACTGAGCACCAGCACGCAGGCCACGGTGATCACCGCCGGGTGACCGAAGCCGGTGAAGGCCTCCTCCTCCTTCACCAGACCGGCGATCACGCAGGCCAGCAGGGCGCCCAGGGCGACCACGTCGTGACGCCAGCGGCCCCAGATGAACAGCCCCATGCTGGCGACGAGAATGGCGAAGATCAGGCCTTGGTCGAGGGTCATGGCGCGGAACTGTCCTTGTGCGAGGCGCGAAAGATGCCGGTTGTGCGTGGCCGGCGAGCCTGGGCATTGGTGCGCACGGCGCACCCTACGACACCCGCCGTATTCAGCAGACTTTGCGCCGCGCAGGCAGTTCCCCGAGCAGAATGGCGAGGATCGAGGCAGGGCGCACCGGACGCTTGGTAATCCGTTGCTCGCCAGGCGGCGATGGCGGCACTGGTGCGCGCGGCGCACCCTAGGCGCCAGGCCGTGTTGGATGCCTCAGACGTACTGCGCGGCGGCGTAGCCCGAGGCCCAGGCCCACTGGAAGTTGAAGCCGCCGAGGTGGCCGGTGACGTCCAGCACCTCGCCGATGAAGTACAGCCCCGGCACCTTGAGCGATTCCAGGGTCTTGGACGACACCTCGCGGGTGTCCACTCCGCCCAGGGTCACTTCGGCGGTGCGGTAGCCCTCGGTGCCGGCCGGTACCAGTTGCCAGTCGGACAAGCGCTCGGCAATCGCCTTGAGTTCGCCCGGGGTGTACTGCTTCAGCGGCTTGTTGGCGAACCAGCTGTCCACCAGCAGGGCCGCCATCTTCTTGGTGAAGAGCTCGGCCAGCAGGGTTTTCAGCTCGCTGTTGCCGCGCTCGCGCTGCTGCGTCGCCAGCCACTCGGGCAGGTCGATATGCGGCAGCAGGTCGATGTGCAGGGTGTCGCCCGGCTGCCAGTAGGAGGAGATCTTCAGGATCGCCGGGCCGGACAGGCCGCGGTGGGTGAACAGGATGTTCTCCTTGAAGCTCTGGCCATTGCAGCTCACCAGGCAGTCTTCCACCGAGGTCCCGGACAGCTCCGTGCACAGCGTCTTGAGCTGCGGATCGGTAAGGGTGAAAGGCACCAGCCCGGCACGGGTCGGCAGCACCTCGTGGCCGAACTGCCTGGCCACCTGATAACCGAAGCCGGTGGCGCCCAAGGTGGGAATGGACAGCCCGCCGCAGGCGATCACCAGCGACTGGCAGGTGACCTCGCCGAGATCGGTCTGCAGCAGGAAACCCCCTTCGGTTCTGGCGATGGCGTGCACCGCGGTGTTCAGGCGAATCTCCGCGCCGGCATCGCTGCACTCGGCCAGCAGCAGTTCGAGTATGTCGCTGGACTTGTTGTCGCAGAACAGCTGGCCGAGTTTCTTCTCGTGGTAGGGCACGCCGTGCTTGGCCACCAGGCCGATGAAATCCCACTGGGTGAAGCGCGCCAGGGCGGATTTGCAGAAGTGCGGGTTCTGCGAGAGAAAGTTGCCCGGCTCGCAATACATATTGGTGAAATTGCAGCGCCCGCCGCCGGACATGAGGATCTTCTTGCCGGCCTTGTTGGCGTG
>NZ_JAODYT010000068.1:0-21979 GCF_029834875.1 Pseudomonas sp. GD04158
GTCACGGGCGATGCGCAGCACTTCGCGATCGTTGTGAATCTCCCCGCCCTGCTGGCGAATGCCGCGCAGGTAGCCCTGGTGCAGGGCATCGGTGTCGATGTCGGCGGCGCTGGGGTCGAACAGGGCGCCCTGAACCTTGTCGCGGCACAGCACCGGTACCAGCGCGCAGGCCTGGTCGGCATCGAGCAGACGGGCCTCGGGCACCTGGGCGCGGGCCTCAAGGAACTGGCGCTGCAGCTCGGCGGTATCGCCGCTGAAGTCCACCACCAGTTCGCCGCGCGGGCTGAGCAGTGGGTGCTCGGCGAAGCCGGGCGGCGGTGCGTCGTAGAAGGCGCGGCTGGCGGCAGTCAGGGCGCGCACCTGCGGCGTGCCGTAGGCCACGGTGTACAGCGCCGCCGAGCGGCCGGTGCTGTGGTAGCCGGGCTGGCGCTCGCGCTCAAGGACGATGGTCTTGCCCTGGCCGGCGAGGAAGTAGCCGGTGGAGGCCCCGGCGATACCGGCGCCGACGATCAGGTAATCGGCATGCTGCATGCTCAGCCCTCCGCGGCCTGCTTGAGTTGATGGAGTGCGTGGGCCAGGGCGACGTCTTCCAGACCCAGGCCGATGGAGCGGAAGAATACCGGGCGACGGTAGTCGGGCAAGGGCGCCGAGTCGTCGAGCAGCTCGGCCAGGTCGCCGCGGATCAGCGCGCGGTCCCACAGGTGCTGCTCGCTGGCCAGGCGCATCTCGCCGGCGCTGGCCGGGGTGGTGGCGCGGTAGTCGCAATAGACGTCCATCTGCGCCAGGCTGGCCGGCGGCACCTCATGAGCGCGCGGCGCATTGGTGCTGATCGAGGTGATCAGCGCCGGCTTGTGCAGTTCGCCGGGGTCGAGCACCGGGCTGGCCGAGGACGTGCACAGCATCACCACATCGGCGTCGGCGCAGGCGTCGGCCTGGCTCGCGCACAACTGCATGCGCGGATCGAGCTGCTGCAGTTGCAGCAGCTCGACGCCGTGCTTGCCCACCAGGCTTGGCGAGTACAGGCGGATGCTCTGCCAGTCGCGCAGGCCCTGCACATAACGTACATGGGCACGCGCCACCGGGCCGCTGCCGATCACCGTCAGGCGTTTGGCCGTGGCCGGCGCCAGGGCGTCCACCGCCACGGCAGTGGTGGCCGCGGTACGGGCGGTGGTGAGCTCGCCGGCATCGCACAGCAGCAGTGGCTGGCCGTTGTCCATCGACATCAGCAGGGTCCAGGCGGTGACGATGGCGCCATGTTCACCCGGGATGTAAGGCGAGGTCTTGACCCCGTATACGCGCTGTTCGGCGAGCACGCCGAGGTAGTTGATGAAGTCGCCGCCGTCGGGAAATTCCACCAGCTGCTGGGCCGGCTGCACCGCCTGGCCGCGCGCCAGGCTGCGGAACATCCCGCGCATGGCTTGCACGACATCGATGCGGGCGAGGAGCTGGGCGGCTTCGGCCTGATGGATCAGATAGGGCGGGGTGCTGGGCATGGCGGTGAAATCCAGGATGAACTTATTTGTCTATTCTGGACTTATTTGTATTTGTCCGGCAAGGGACATGGCCGCCGGCTGTCCGTGGATGACGCATGGGTATAGATGGGAGGGACCGGATGGCTCGTGGTTGCCTGCGTCGCTGAGCGGTGCGGCGATCAGGCCAGGGCCTGCGCGCGCGGCGCACCCGGCGAAGGGGGGCACGAGGCCTGGCCGGAAAATGGCCGGGAGTGATTCCTCACCCCGCCCCGCGACAGCCCGAAGGGTGGCGGGCAGGGCTTGGGGCAATAAAAAAGGCGAAGCCTCGCGGCTTCGCCTTTGTTTTACCTGCGATGGCTCAGTGCTTGCGCGGTACCGGCTTGAGCAGCTCATCCGGCGGCATTTCGCACTGGATCTTGCGGCCGATGAGCGCTTCGATCGGCGGCAGGGCGAAGGCGTCGTCTTCGCCGGCGAAGCTGATCGAGGTGCCGCTGCTGCCGGCACGGCCGGTACGGCCGATGCGGTGCACGTAGTCGTCCGGGTCTTCCGGCAGGGTGAAGTTGATCACGTGGCTGATGCCGTCGACGTGAATGCCGCGGCCGGCCACGTCGGTGGCCACCAGCACGCGGATATGCCCGGCGCGGAAGCCTTCGAGCACCTTGATGCGCTTGTGCTGCGGCACGTCGCCGGACATCTGCGCGGCGCTGACGCCGTCGCGGGTCAGGCGCTCCTCGATGCGGCGCACTTCGTCCTTGCGGTTGGCAAAGACCATCACCCGGTCCCAGGCGTTCTGCGTCACCAGGTTGTACAGCAGTTTGTACTTGTCGCTGGAGGCCACGGCGTAGACGTGCTGCTCGACGGTGTCGCTGGCGACGTTCTCCGGCTCGATCTCGACGATGGCCGGGTTGACCGTCCATTGCTTGGCCAGGTTCATCACGTCTTCGGTGAAGGTGGCGGAGAACAGCAGGGTCTGGCGGTCGCCCTTCATCGGCGTCTGGCGGATGATCTGGCGCACCTGCGGGATGAAGCCCATGTCGAGCATGCGGTCGGCTTCGTCCAGCACCATCACCTCGACCATGTCCAGGTGCACCTCGCCGCGCTGGTTGAAGTCCAGCAGGCGGCCCGGGGTGGCGACCAGGATGTCGCAGAAACGCGATTCGAGCTGCTTGAGCTGCTTGTCGAAGTCCATGCCGCCGACGAAGCTCATCACGTTGAGCTTGGTGTACTTGGTCAGCGCGACGGCGTCCTTGGCGATCTGCACCACCAGCTCGCGGGTCGGCGCGATGATCAGCGCGCGCGGCTCGCCCATGTAGCGTTCCTTCGGCGGCGGCGTCTGCAGCAGCTGGGTGATGATCGAGATGAGGAAGGCGGCGGTCTTGCCGGTGCCGGTCTGGGCGCGGCCGATGGCGTCCTGGCCCTTGAGGGTGTAACCCAGTACGCCGGCCTGGATCGGCGTGCAGTAGGGGAAGCCGAGGTCGTGGATGGCGTGCATCAGCTCGGGGGCGAGCTTGAAGTCGTGGAAGCGCGTCTTGCCTTCGGCCGGCTCGACCACGAAGTCTTCCAGCTTCCAGTTGTCCACCGGCTTGGCCGGGCGCTCGCGGCGCGGTTTGTCGGCCTTGGGCGGGCGAGGCTGCTGTGGCGCGGGGCTGTCGCTCGCAGTCTCGCTGGCTGGGCGGGCGGGCTTGTTCTTGCGGGGACGCTTGTCGTCTGCGCCACGGCTCTGGGCGGGCGCTGTTGCGGGTGACGGCGCTGGTTGTGGCTGCTCGTCTTCGGCTTTGCCGAACATTTTCTTGAGTGCTTTGAGCACGGGCTTCTCATCGATTGGTTAAGGAGTGAACGCCCGCCAGTGTAATGCAAGACGCGGGCGTGGCGAAGTGCTTCGCTCGCGCCTGTCAAGGGGCGGGACTCAATTCTCCGGCAGACTGGCCAGCAGCAGGCGCTGGACGTTACCGCCCATGATCGCGGCGATCTCCTCGGCGGAGAAGCCGGCGCCCTGCAGGCCTTCGGTGAGCTGCGCCAGGCCGGTGACATCGAACGGCGTGTGTACGGTGCCGTTGAAATCCGACCCCAAGGCGACGTGCTCGACACCGACCTTGTCCGCCGTGTAACGGATGGCGCGGACTATGGCCGCGACCGAGGTGTCGCACACCGCGGTGCTCCAGTAGCCGATGCCGATCACTCCACCCGTGGCGGCGATGGCCTGCAGGTGCTTGTCGCTGAGGTTGCGCGTGCCGGGGCAGGTGCCCTCGACCCCGGTGTGCGAGACCAGCACCGGGCGCGTGGCCATGGCCAAAACGTCGTCGATCAGCGGGCGCGAGGCGTGGGCCAGGTCGACCAGCATGGATTTTTCTTCCAGACGCGCGATGACCTGTCGCCCCAGCGGGGTCAGGCCGTCTTTCTTCAGGCCGTGGGCCGAGCCGCCGACCTCGTTGTCGAAGAAGTGGGTCAGCCCGGCGATACGAAAACCGGCGTCATACAGCGCATCGACGTTTTCCAGCCTGTTCTCGATGGGTTGCAGGCCCTCGGTGGCGAGCAGGCCGGCCACGCGACGCGGGTCCTTCTCCCAGGCCTCGATGAAGCGGGCAAGATCGTCGCGGCTGCGGATCAGCACCAGGCGCCCGTCACTGCCGGCCGCGGCGTCCTGAAGTTTCTGCGCCTGGTACAGCGCGCGCTGCAGCAGGCTGTTCCAGGTTTCCCGCGGCCAGCGCTGGGCCATGGCCAGCAGGGTGATGTTGTCGCTGTCCGCCTCATTGCTCTCCATGTTCAGGGCGCGCGGGGTCTTGGTCACGGTGGAGAACACCTGCAGGCCGAGACGGCCTTCGAGCATGCGCGGCAGGTCGGAATGACCGTAATCGTAGCGTTTGAGCAGATCGCGCTCCCAGAGCAGGGCGTCGTCGTGCAGATCGGCGACGAACAGGCCCTGGTGCAGCTTCTGCGCGCTGGCGCTGGCCGGATAGGGCGGCGGGCTGGCGACGCTGTTCATCTGTGCGTCGATGACCTGAGGCAGGCCCAGCACGGCCAGGGCGGAGAGGGGTACCAGCAGAAGCAGGGCGATCAGCAGTTTGCGCATCGAGGGCCATCCAGGCGTGTTGTTATGCCGGCCACTCTAGCAGGGAAGCGCTGCACTCTTGGAGTAGGGTGAGCCCTGCGCAGCATGCTGAGCAGGGCTTAACCGCAGAGGCAGTTGCGCCCCTGTTGCTTGGCCTGGTACAGCGCGGCATCGGCGCGGGCGATCAGGCCCTGCAGGCTGTCCTTCTGCTGCATCTGCGCCAGGCCGATGGAGATGGTCACGCCGGGCAGGATGCCGACCGGGGAATAGAAGGAGGCGATCTGCTCCAGGCTGACACGCAGGCGCTCGCCGATGCCGCGTGCGGACTCGGCGGAGATTTCCGGCAGGAGGATGACGAACTCCTCGCCGCCGAAGCGGATCAGGCTGTCCTTGGGTCGCAGCTGGCTGCGCAGGGTATGGGCGACCAGGCACAGGGCGTAGTCGCCGGCCAGATGGCCATGCTGGTCGTTGTAGGCCTTGAAGTGATCGACATCCAGCATCAGCAACGACAAGGGCTCGTCATTGAAGGCGCAGCGGGTGCTTTCGCGTTCGAACACATGCTCCAGCCAGCGCCGGTTGAAGCAGCCGGTCAAGGTGTCGACGTTGGCGTTCTGCTCGCTGTCGAGAATCAGCCGATTGCCCTTGCGCACCCGCTCGCAGAGCAGCTCCAGCAGGTTCTGCATCATCTGCGGCGACTCTTGGAACAGCGCCACCAGCGACTCGCGGTGCAGGCGCAAGACGGTGGAGCGGCGCTCGGCCACCACGTAGGCAGAAGGGTGTTCGTTGTCGATGAAGCTGATTTCGCCGGCGCAGTCGCCGACCTCCAGGGTGCTGACCGCCTGGTTGTCCAGCGAGCCGAGGTAGACGCGCAGCTGACCTTCGATCAGCAGGTAGAGATGCTGGTTGCGGTTGAAAGGAGAGAGCAGGACTTCGCCAGCCTCCAGCTCGCAGGCGCGGAACTCCTGCAGCAGGTGGTCCAGGCTGCTGGCGGCCACCTTGTGAAACAGCCGCAGTTGTCGGATTTGATGCAGGTCTGCCTGCCAGTGCGCCGGTTTCATCGCGGTTCTGTCGCGCCTGGCTTGGCATCGAGGCCAGATGGCATCACAAACGCTCCTTGTCGTGGTCACGTACGCCCTTCGACATTATTCCCGCCCCCGAGGCGAGGCAATGCTTGCCCGTGGCCACGCCGACCAATGGTTACTTGACGATTCCGAGTTGTTAACTGGCGCGCGTCCCTGCGCGAAAGCCGTCACGCTTGCGGGTTGATGCGATGCGCCACGGCGTAGCCTGCGAGGCGTTGGCCGACCGCTGCAATCAGCGTCTGGTCCTGGCTCGGCAGGTACACCTGAGCCAGTTGGCCGAGCTGGTCATCGCTGCTCACCTCGACGCGAATATCGGGGTGCAGCTCACGCAGGGCGCTCTGGTAGACGCGGGCAATGGCATCGAAGCGCAGCGCCGGTTTGAAGGTCTTGCCCACCGCCGTGACCGGAATGGCGTCGATGATCCAGGCGTCCTTGGGCACTGCGGCGCGCTCGGGAATGTGCGCCGCGGCGTGCTCGAGCAACTCGGCCTCGCTGGCCTGTGCGCCGGGTTTGAGCTGCACGTACACCACCGGCAGTTCGCCGGCCTTCTCGTCGGGTTTGCCGACCGCGGCCGCCAGGGCCACGGCCGGGTGCTTGTGCAGCGCCTCCTCGATCATCTGCGGATCGATGTTGTGGCCGCCGCGGATGATCAGATCCTTGCTGCGCCCGGTCAGCCAGATATAGCCGTCTTCGTCCTTGCGGCCGAGGTCGCCGGTATTGAACCAGTCGCCGTCGACCCAGATGTCGGCGTTCTTGCTGGCCTGCAGGTAGCCCTTGAACACCGTGGCGCCGCGGATGCACAGATTGCCGATCTCGTTCGGCGCGGCATCTCGCAGGTAGCGCCCCTGTTCGTCGAGCACCTTGATGCTCACGTCGCAGTAGGGCATGCGCAGGCCGATGGAGCCGGGGCGGCGCTCACCGGCCGGCGGGTTGGCGCAGCTGCCGCAGGTGCCTTCGGTCAGGCCGTAGCCTTCGATCAGGGTCAGCCCGGTCTTGGCCTCGAACTGGCGGATCAGCTCCACCGGCATCGGCGCGGCGCCGCACAGTGCGTACTTCAGCGAGGACAGGTCATACCCCTCGCTGGGAACCTGCAGCAGGCCGGCATAGATGGTGGGAACCCCGCTGAAGAAGCTGACCCTGTAGCGTTCGATCACCTTCCAGAAGTTGCCGATCAGGCTGGTGTTGCGATAGCCCTGCGGGGTGGCCAGCAGCACCTCGGCGCCGCCGATGAAGGCGGTCAGGCCGGTGACCACCACGCCGTTGACGTGAAACAGCGGCAGGCCGCAGAGGGTGACATCGCCCGGGGCGAAGCGGGTCACCAGATTCATGCTGTAGGCCATGGCCACTTCGTTGGCGTGGCTGTGCGGCGCCAGTTTCGGCGTGCCGGTGGTGCCGCCGGTATGGAAGTAGCTGGCGATGTCCTCGGGCAGAATGTTGCGGCCGCTTTCCAGGTGGTCGGCGGGGCAGGTCGCGATGGTCTCGTCGAAATCCAGCACGCCGTCGGGCAGGGGGGCGCGCTGGGCCTTGAGCGCGCTGCGCTGCGGTTCCGGCAGCAGGTTGGCCAGGTCCACGCAGAGAATCGCCTTGAGCTCCGGCAGATGGTCGCGCATGGCGCTGACCTTGTCCCACAGGTCGGTGCCGGGGAAGGGCGCCAGGGTCACCAGCAGCTCGGAATCGGCGGCGTGGATCAGTTCAGCGATATGCGCGGGTTCGAGCAGCGGGTTGATCGCGTTGACGATGCCGGCCGCCTCGCCGCCCCAGATAGTGAAGTGGGTCTGCGGCAGGTTGGGCAGGAGGAAGGACACCGCCTTGCCCGGCCGCAGGCCGAGGCGGTGGAAGGCGTTGGCGGTCTGGGTGATCTTGCCCAGCAACTCGGCATAGCTCAGGCGCAGCGGCGTTTCATCGCCCGTGCCCTGCAGGATGAACGACAGCGCCGGGGCGTCCGGCTGGGCGGCGGCACTGCGACGGATCAGCTCGTAGGTGCTGGCGGGCAGCTCGCGCGCTGCGAGCGGGGTTTTCTCGATCTGCTCGATATCCTGCAGGGTGCGAATCAGGGGCGCTGTCGTCATGCGTGTAGCTCTCCGTTAGGGCAAAGGCTGTTCAACGTGCAAGCGGGTAGGGTGCGCCGTGCGCACCAGATCGACGCCATCGCCGGTTTTGGTGCGCATGGCGCACCCTACGGCGCTATCAGCCGTCCAGCCGTTGACTCAACCAGTCCCCGATGTCGCGAATCTCTTCCGGAATGACCTCGTGGGCCATGGGATAGTCGCGCCACTGTACCGGTACAGATCGAGCGTGCAGGCGGTCGAAGGCGGCGCGCCCCATGTCGGGGGTCACCACGTCATCGAATCTGCCATGCAAGCAAAGCACCGGCAGTTGTCTTTTTGTATCCGCCACCTGCATGTCGTCGCCGAAGGTCGGCGCATAGGTGGACAGCGCCAGCACCCCGCCCAGGGGCTCGAGGTAACGCACGAAGGCGGTGTGCAGCACCACGGCGCCGCCCTGGGAGAACCCGGCGAGAACGATGCGGCCTGGCTCGATGCCGCTTGCGCGTTCGGCCTCGATCAGGGCGATCACCTGCTGCGTCGACTCTTCCAGCTGGTCATGATCTATGGCACGCGCCGGGCTCATGGCCAGGATGTCGTACCAGCTCGGCATGCTCCAGCCGCCGTTGATGGTCACCGGGCGGGTCGGCGCCTGCGGCAGCACGAAGCGCGTGGTGGGCAGGCGCTCCTGCAGCATCTCGGCAACCGGCAGGAAATCGTAGCGGTCGGCGCCCAGCCCGTGGAGCCAGATCACGGCGGCGTCGGCGACCTGTGGGGGCTGCAGAATCATGGGTGCGGTCATTGGTAGCTCCAGTGTGGTGCGGGCGCCTCAAATTGGGGCGGCGCCCTGTGCAAGGCTTGTCTAATCTGTGAATAAGTTGTCGCACGGGTGCAACTTTTGCTCTTGACCCTTGCTTATCCTGCATTCTGCAGGAGGCTGGTACGGGCCTTGCTAAAGCACATCCGGACTGACGACGCGGTGTGGTAACGGTAACACTTTGCCATTGCCCATCGCTCAACAGGCAGGAATCTGCTGTGTGGGGTTCCTAACCAGAACCGTCGGGTGCTGTATCGCCCGGACGGGTGACGATCCGTCTCTGGCCCGTTCAACCAATGGGCAGGGTGGGAACAGTTGGCCAGCAGAGGGCATCGCCGACTAGACTCCCGCCTGACGTCCGAACTTCTCGTCGATGCGTTGCTGCCAGCGTATCGCGTGCCTCAAAAGGGTGGGGAAGGCGGACGGAGACTCCAACACAATAAGAGCAACTGGAGGTTTTTGATGAAGATGGTGAAATCCACCCTGGCTGTGCTGACCACCGCAGCTGTTCTCGGTGTCAGTGGCTTTGCTCAGGCAGGCGCCACCCTGGATGCGGTGCAGAAGAAAGGCTTCGTGCAGTGCGGTATCAGCGACGGTCTGCCGGGCTTCTCCTACGCCGATGAAAAAGGCAATTACCTGGGTCTGGACGTCGACGTCTGCCGTGCTGTTGCAGCCGCGGTTTTCGGTGACGCCACCAAGGTCAAGTACAGCCCGCTGACCGCCAAGGAGCGCTTCACCGCGCTGCAGTCCGGCGAAGTCGACATCCTGTCGCGCAACACCACCTGGACCAGCTCGCGTGACTCCGGTCTGGGTCTGAACTTCGCTGGCGTGAACTACTACGACGGTCAGGGTTTCCTGGTTAACAAGAAGCTGGGTGTTTCCAGCGCCAAGGAACTGGACGGTGCCACCGTGTGCATCCAGGCCGGTACCACCACCGAGCTGAACCTCTCCGACTACTTCCGTGCCAACGGCCTGAAGTACACCCCCATCACCTACGATACCTCCGACGAGAGCGCCAAATCGGTCGAAGCCGGCCGTTGCGACGTGCTGACCTCCGACCAGTCGCAGCTGTACGCGCAGCGCATCAAGCTGGCCAACCCGGACGACTACGTGGTGCTGCCGGAAGTCATCTCCAAGGAGCCTCTGGGCCCGGTCGTGCGTCAGGGCGATGACGAGTGGTTCAACATCGTGCGCTGGTCGCTGTTCGCCATGGTCAACGCCGAGGAGCTGGGCGTGACCTCCGCCAACGTGGAAGAAACCGCCAAAACCACCAAGAACCCCGACGTAGCCCGTCTGCTCGGTGCCGAAGGTGAGTTTGGCAAGGATCTGAAACTGCCGAAGGACTGGGCAGTACAGATCGTCAAGCAGGTAGGTAACTACGGCGAGTCCTTCGATCGCAACGTCGGTGCCGGCAGCGAGCTGAAGATCGAGCGTGGCCTCAATGCCCTGTGGAACAAAGGTGGTCTGCAATACGCACCGCCGGTGCGTTGATCGTCTGTACCGGCGCGCCTGCATGGCGCGCCGGTTGTTCCTGATGACGTGAACTCCATGCCCGCGCAAGCGGGCGTGGGGCTTCCAAGAGGGCTGTTATGCAAACTACTGCTAATGCCCCGCGCCCGCGAGGTTCGGTCTGGACCGATCCTCAGGTGCGCGCGTGGCTGTTCCAGATTCTCGCCGTTATCGCCGTCGTGGCGCTCGGCTGGTTCCTGTTCCAAAACACTCAGACCAACCTGGAGAAGCGCGGCATCGTCTCCGGCTTCGGTTTCCTCAGTAACAGCGCCGGTTTCGGCATTGCCCAGCATCTGATCGACTACAGCGAAAGCGATTCCTACGGACGGGTATTCGTCATCGGCCTGCTCAATACGCTGCTGGTGTCCTTCATCGGCATCGTGCTGGCCTCCATCCTCGGCTTCATCCTGGGCGTGGCGCGGCTGTCGCCGAACTGGCTGATCAGCAAGCTGGCCACCGTCTACATCGAGATCTTCCGCAACATCCCGCCGCTGCTGCAGATTCTCTTCTGGTACTTCGCGGTGTTTCTCGCCCTGCCGGGACCGCGGCAGAGCCTGGACATCGGCGAAACCTTCTTCCTCAACAGCCGTGGTCTGTACATGCCGGCGCCCGGTCCGTCGGAGAGTTTCGGTCTGTTCGCCGTGGTCCTGCTGGCCACCATCGTCGGCATCATCGCCCTGGGCCGCTGGGCCAAGAAGCGCCGTGAGGCCACCGGCAAGATCTTCCCGCTGCTGTGGACCTCCCTGGCGCTGATCGTGGTGATTCCCGGCCTGACCGTGCTGATCGGCGGCAACCCGCTGGTGTGGAGCGTGCCGGAGCTGCGCGGTTTCAACTTCCGCGGCGGCTGGGTGATGATCCCCGAGCTGATGGCCCTGACCCTGGCGCTGACCATCTACACCGCGGCCTTCATCGCCGAGAACGTGCGCTCGGGGATCATGGCGGTCAGTCATGGCCAGACCGAGGCGGCCCGTTCGCTGGGGCTGCGCCCCGGCATCACCCTGCGCCTGGTGATCATCCCGCAGGCATTGCGCGTGATCATCCCGCCGCTGACCAGCCAGTACCTGAACCTGGCGAAGAACTCCTCGCTGGCCGCCGGCATCGGCTACCCGGACATGGTGTCGCTGTTCGCCGGTACGGTACTCAACCAGACCGGCCAGGCCATCGAGGTGATCGCCATCACCATGAGCGTGTACCTGGCGATCAGCATCAGCATTTCCCTGCTGATGAACTGGTACAACAAGCGCATTGCGCTGATCGAGCGGTAAGGAGCAGCCATGCAGTCTCATACCTTCAAACCGGATCTGCCGCCGCCACGCATGAGTGTCGGCGCAGTGGGCTGGCTCAAGGCCAACCTGTTCTCCAACTGGTTCAACACCCTGTTGACCCTGTTCGCCATCTACCTGATCTGGCTGATCGTGCCGCCGCTGATCCAGTGGGCCTTCATCGATGCCACCTGGAGCGGCAGCACCCGCGCCGACTGCACCAGCGGCGGCGCCTGCTGGGTGTTCATCCAGCAGCGTTTCGGCCAGTTCATGTACGGCTTCTATCCCAGCGAGCTGCGCTGGCGCGTGGATACCACCCTGTGGCTGGCGATCATCGGCGCTGCGCCCTTGTTCGTGCCGCAGATGCCACGCAAGGCGTTCTACGGCCTGGCGTTCCTGGTGATCTACCCGGTCGTCGCCTGGTGCCTGCTGCACGGCGGCGTGTTCGGCCTCAGCGTGGTTCCCACCAGCCAGTGGGGCGGCCTGATGCTGACCCTGGTGATCGCCGCCGTCGGCATCACCGGTGCGCTGCCGCTGGGCATCCTGCTGGCGCTTGGGCGCCGCTCCAACATGCCGGCGATCAGGGTCATCTGCGTGACCTTCATCGAGTTCTGGCGCGGTGTGCCGCTGATCACCGTGCTGTTCATGTCCTCGGTGATGCTGCCGCTGTTCCTGCCCGAGGGCATGCACTTCGACAAGCTGATGCGGGCGCTGATCGGGGTGATCCTGTTCCAGTCCGCCTACATCGCCGAAGTGGTGCGCGGCGGCCTGCAGGCCATCCCCAAGGGCCAGTACGAAGCGGCCGCGGCCATGGGCCTGGGCTACTGGCGGATGATGGGCCTGGTGATCCTGCCGCAGGCGCTCAAGCTGGTCATCCCCGGCATCGTCAACACCTTCATTTCGCTGTTCAAGGACACCAGCCTGGTGATCATCATCGGCCTGTTCGACCTGCTCAACAGCATCAAGCAAGCGACCACCGACCCGGCCTGGCTGGGCATGGCCACCGAAGGCTACGTGTTCGCGGCGCTGATCTTCTGGATTTTCTGTTTTGGTATGTCCCGCTACTCCATGCATCTGGAGCGCAAGCTGGACACCGGCCACAAGCGTTAGGAGTGAGTCATGAGTGAAGTCAACAAACAACCCAGCGCTGAGCCGATGATCCTGCTGCAGGGCGTGAACAAGTGGTACGGCCAGTTCCACGTGCTCAAGGACATCAACCTCAGCGTGCAGCAGGGCGAGCGTATCGTCCTGTGCGGGCCGTCCGGTTCGGGCAAGTCCACCACCATCCGTTGCATCAACCGCCTGGAGGAACACCAGCAGGGGCGCATCGTGGTCGATGGCACCGAGCTGACCAGCGACCTCAAGCACATCGAGGCGATCCGCCGCGAAGTGGGCATGGTGTTCCAGCACTTCAACCTGTTCCCGCACCTGACCGTGCTGCAGAACTGCACCCTGGCGCCGATGTGGGTACGCAAGATGCCCAAGCGTCAGGCCGAGGAAGTCGCCATGCACTTCCTCGAGCGCGTGCGCATCCCGGAGCAGGCGCACAAGTATCCGGGCCAGCTCTCCGGCGGCCAGCAGCAGCGCGTGGCGATCGCTCGCGCGCTGTGCATGAAGCCGAAGATCATGCTGTTCGACGAGCCGACCTCGGCCCTCGACCCGGAGATGGTGAAAGAGGTGCTCGACACCATGATCGGCCTGGCGCAGGACGGCATGACCATGCTCTGCGTGACCCACGAGATGGGCTTCGCCCGCACCGTGGCCAATCGGGTGATCTTCATGGACAAGGGCGAGATCGTCGAACAGGCCGAGCCCGACCAGTTCTTCACCAACCCGCAGAACGAGCGCACCAAGCTGTTCCTCAGCCAAATCCTGCACTGAGTCGGTTGCGTCAGATGACAAGGGAGCCCTCGGGCTCCCTTTTTCATGGCCGCGGAATGCGCCTGGAAGTAGGCTGCGCTGTGCGCACCGCGAACCCATAGCCCTATCGAGTGTCCAGCGTCCCCAGAATGGTGCGCACAGCGCACCCTACGGGACCGACGGCGCAGCCCCGTTGCCCTGCATGCGCTTGCGAAACGCGCCGGGCGTCTCGCCGCACAGCTGCTTGAACAGCTTGGCGAAGGTGGCGCGATCGGCATAGCCGACCGCGGCGGCGATCCGCTCCAGCGAATCGCCGGAGCGGGCCAGCGCCTGCTGCGCGTTGGCGATGCGCAGGCGCTGCAGGTAGTCGTTGGGCGTCAGCCCGGTGGCGGTCTTGAAGCGGCGCAGCAGGGTGCGCGGCGAGCAGTGCGCCTGCTCGGCCAGACTGGCCAGATCGACGGATTCGGCATGATGGCGGCGCAACCAGTCGAGCAGCGGCGCCAGGGTCTTGTCATCGCTGGCGGGCAGCAGAGGGGCGAAGCGTGACTGCGGGCCGCGCTGACGCTCCACCACCATGGCGCTGGCGACCTGCTGCGCCAGCCATTCGCCGCCATGCAGGGCGATCAGGTGCAGGCACAGGTCGAGCCCCGCCTGGGCGCCGCCGGAGCAGAACAGCGGGCCGTCCTCGGTCAGCAGCAGGTCGCTGCGCAGGTTCACGCGGGGAAAATGTCGGGTAAAGGTCTCGGCCAGGGCCCAGTGGGTGGTGGCCTGGCGACCGTCGAGCAGCCCGGCTGCCGCCAGCAGAAAGGCGCTGCTGCACAGGCTTGCCACCTGCTGCTGGCGGCGAGCCAGCCAGGGCAGCAGGCCGGCATTGCCCTCCAGCGTACGGGAGATGGCGCTGCCGGTGGCTGGCAGGATCAGCAGGTCGGCCTGCTCGGCCAGGTCCAGACCGCCGTTGACCTGAACGTGGGCGAACTCCAGTTGCACCGGCTGGCCATCGAGACTGAAGCGCTGCAGGTGAAAGCGCGGCGTGCCCGCCAGCCGATTGGCGAGACTGAAGGCATCCTGCGCCATGCTCAGGCTCGAGCAGATGGTTTGCGGGCAGACATAGAGGGCGACATTGAGCATGGCGCTGCTCCGGAGTAGAGGTTGGCGATTATTGCCACAAAGTTGTCGTTATAGCCAATCGCCGTAACTCCTGTCGCCGCCGCACAATGGGCTTCATTCATCGAGCTGCTGGCGCCTTGCGCGTGCTGCTCGGCGCACAGGACCGATAACGGGAGCGCTCCATGAGCCATGCCAATGCCGAATTGATCCAGCGTTTCTACCGCGCCTTCCAGAACCTCGATGCCGAGACCATGGCGGCCTGTTACGCCGAGGACGTGCATTTCTCCGATCCCGCCTTCACCGACCTCAACGGCAGCGAGGCGGGCGACATGTGGCGCATGCTCTGCGCTCGCGCCGAGGGCTTCTCGCTGACCTTCGATCAGGTGCAGGCCGACGAGCGCGAGGGCAGTGCGCGCTGGGTCGCCACCTACCGTTTCAGCGCCACCGGCCGCCAGGTGGTCAACCACATCCAGGCGCACTTCGTGTTTCGCGATGGGCTGATCGTCGAGCACCGCGATCACTTCGATCTGTGGCGCTGGACACGCCAGGCACTGGGGGCCAAGGGCCTGCTGCTGGGCTGGGCGCCGCCGGTACAGGCTGCCATTCGTCGGCAGGCCGCCCGTGGCCTGGCCCAGTTTCGCGCGTCTCGCTGAGGCAGGCGACTGAACGCAGTGGTAGGCTAGTCGGTCTTAGCCTTCAATGAAGAGTGCGCACATGGGGTGCACATCTCCACTGCCAATCGAGACCTGCCGTGACCGAACTGATCGTTGCCGTTAAACAGGCCAAGGCCTGGGGGGTTCATGCCGTCACAGCCAGTGGTGTGATTCTCGCTCTGCTGGCACTGCTCGCCGTACTCGACGGCCAACCCAAGCAATGCCTGCTGTGGCTGGGCCTGGCCCTGCTGGTGGATGGCCTCGACGGCTCGCTGGCGCGGCGTTATGACGTCAAAGGCGTGCTGCCGCATTTCGACGGCTCGACCCTGGATCTGGTGATCGACTACCTGACCTACGTCTTCATCCCGGCCATTTTCCTCTACCGCTTCATCCCGTTGCCCGATTACACCCCGCTGTTCGCCGTGGGCCTGATCCTGGTGTCTTCGCTGTTCTGTTTCTGCAACCTGAACATGAAGAGCAAGGACAACTACTTCGTCGGCTTCCCGGCCGCCTGGAACGTGGTGGTGCTGTATTTCTACATTCTCGATGTGCACCCCTGGGTCACCCTGGGCATCATCGTGCTGCTCGCCGGCCTGACCCTGACCAAGATGAAGTTCCTGCATCCGTTCCGCGTGCGGCAGTTCATGCCGCTGAACATCCTGGTGACCTTCGTCTGGATGCTTTCCAGCGCGCTGCTGATTCTGCAGTACCCCGCCAACCAGCCCTGGCTGCTGGCCCTCTGGTGGCTGGCTTCGGCCTACTTCGTCGGCATGTGCCTGTGGCGCTCGGCGCGTGAGTGGTTCCCGGCGCGCGGATGAACGCAGCAGTCGAAAAAGCCTGGTTCGTCTACCTGGTCCGCGCCGCCAACGGCGCGCTGTATTGCGGCATCAGCGACGACCCGCAGCGACGTTTCGCCCAGCACCAGGCGGGCAAGGGCGCACGGTTCTTCCACACCAGCCCGGCGCTGGCCCTGGCCTATGTCGAGGCCTGTGCCGGCAAGGGCGATGCACTGCGCCGCGAGCGAGCGATCAAGCTCCTGAGCAAGGCCGCCAAGGAAGCCCTCATTCTGGCCAATGATGCCGCTGCATCAGCCTGAAGCGGTGGGCGGCGCCAGGCGAGGCGGGTAAGCTGGGACCTTCGATTGCGCAACGGAGCCCACCATGCACGAACTGATCCTGCACCACTACGACGCCTCGCCCTTTGCCGAGAAGGCCCGCCTGATGCTGGGCTTCAAGCAGCTCTCGTGGCGCTCGGTGGAGATCCCGCGGATCATGCCCAAGCCCGATCTGACCGCACTGACCGGCGGCTACCGCAAGACCCCGGTGCTGCAGGTGGGCGCCGACATCTATTGCGACACAGCGCTGATCGCTCGCCGCCTGGAGGCGGAGAAAGCTACCCCGGCACTGCTGCCCGAAGGCCAGGAGTTCAATACCAGTCTGCTGGCGCAATGGGCCGACTCGGTGCTGTTCCAGCATGCTGTGGCCCTGGTATTCCAGCCGCAGTCCATCGCCGTGCGCATGGGCCGGCTGCCGGCGGCGGCGCAGCAGGCCTTTATCGCCGATCGCAGCGCGCTGTTTTCCGGCGGTAGCGCCAGCCGCGTGCCGCTGGAGCAGGCCAAGCATAACTGGCCGGCGCTGATGGGGCGTCTGCAGCAGCAGTTGCAGCGCGAGGACGGCGACTTTCTGTTCGGCGAGCCGTCGCTGGCCGATTTCTCGGTCGCGCACTGCCTGTGGTTCCTGCGCGGCACGCCGGTGACCGCGCCGCTGGTCGACGACTACCCGGAGGTATCCGCCTGGCTCGCCCGGGTACTGGGCTTCGGCCACGGCTCGTTCAGCGAGATGAGCAGCGAGCAGGCCCTCGCGGTGGCGCGTGAGGCGACGCCGGCGGCGCTGCCGGAGGAAGAGTTCATCGAGCCCAACGGCTTGCAGGTTGGCCAGTCGGTAACCATCGCCGCAGTCGATTACGGCGTCGACCCGGTACAGGGCGAGCTGCTGTTCGCCGGCCGCGAGGAACTGATCCTGCGCCGCGAGGACGAACGGGCCGGTGTGCTGCACGTGCACTTCCCGCGTCTGGGCTTTCGCATCGAAGCGCGCTGAGCGCCTGTTCTCCCGCTGGCGCAAGGCCCGGAGGGTATCCGGGCTGTGCGGGGGGCACGGCCGGGTCAGTAGGCAGCGCGAATCGCGCGTACGTCATAGCCGTGGATGACCTGCCCGCGCAGGTCGATCACCGGCACGCCACGCCCGCCCAGGGCCTGGTAGCGGGCGCGGCCGGCGCTGTCCTTCTCGATGTCCACTTCGCGGTAGGCGACGCCATCCTCGGCGAACAGCTCGCGGGTCTTGGCGCAGTAGCCGCACCAGGCGGTGGCGTAGAGCACGATCTCGCCGCTGCCATTGCCGGCCTGCGGCGGGTTGAGCCAGCGGTCGATCCTGTCCCAGTTCTGCCACAGGGCCAGGGCGGCGAGGATCAGCAGAATCTTCTTCATTGCGGCGCGTCCTTGTGCGTGGTGGTGGCGGCTTGCAATTGCTGCAGAGTAAAGGGTGCCGGCCGATCCGGCCACTGCAGCGCGAGCTTTTCCAGCTCGCGGGCCAGCAGGCTGGCAACCACAAGGTCGCGCAGCCAGCGCTTGTGCGCCGGGATCACATACCAGGGCGACGCGCTGCTATGGCTGGCGCCCAGCAGGTCGGCCCAGCGCCGCTGACGCTCGTCGAACTGGCGGTGCGAGAGCAGGTCGCTGGTCTTGAGCTTCCAGCGTTTGGACGGTTTCTCGATGCGTTCGACCAGGCGCCGGTACTGCTCGCCCTTGTCGATCTGCAGGTAGCACTTGAGCACCACGGTGCCGCTCTGCGCCAGTTGCCGTTCGAAGGCCAGCACCTCGGCCAGGCGCGCCGGCAGCTCATCCTCGCCGCACAAACCATCCAGCGGATCGCAGATCAGCGCCTCGTAATGGCTGCGATTGAACACGTCGATCATCCCGGGCGCCGGCAGGCGCTGGCGATAGCGGTGGAGAAAATGCTGGCCGCGTTCCTGCGCCGTGGGCGCCTGGAAGCTGTGTACCGCCAGGCCCTGGGGATTGCAGGCGCTGAGCACGCGGCGGATGACGCCGTCCTTGCCGCTGCAATCCGGGCCCTGCAGTACCAGCAGCAGGGCCCGCTGACGATTGGCCCACAGGCGCGTCTGCTGCTCCTGCAGCCAGGGCTTGAGCTGCTCCAGGCGCGCCTTGCAGTCGGCCTTGTCCAGGCCGAAGGTGCGTGCCGGATCGCCTGCCAGCGGTGCCTCTGGCCGGCACAGGCAGGCGTCGAGCAGCGCATCGGCCAGGCGCGGCTTCATCTC
Organism: Pseudomonas sp. GD04158; assembly: GCF_029834875.1. NCBI lineage: Bacteria > Pseudomonadati > Pseudomonadota > Gammaproteobacteria > Pseudomonadales > Pseudomonadaceae > Pseudomonas > Pseudomonas sp. GD04158. Next base: position 18,187 of record NZ_JAODYT010000068.1, read on the forward strand.
AGTCCTGGCGACGCTTGAGCTGATCCTTCAGCTGGGTCGGCAGCTGGCGAATGATCAGCATGTCGCGGCCCTCGTCGTACTCGATCTTCGAACCGAGCAGGTGCGCCTCGAAGCTGATCGACAGCCCCTCGGCGCGCCCGGTGAAGCGCTGGAACTGGCTGAGGGTGCGCTTGTCCGCCGGAAATTCCGGGGCCATGCCATAGTCCTTGTTGCGGATGTGCTCGTAGAACGCCTTGGGGCGCTCCTCGTCGATCAGCCCGGACAGCTCCTCCAGGGTGATCGGCTCGCCCATCTTGGCCTGGCCGGTGGCGTAGCCGACCAGGGTCTTGGTCTTCTCGCGGGCCTGCTCTTCGGGCAGGTCCTCGCTTTCCACGTAATCGCTGAAGGCCTTGAGCAGGGTGCGGGTCTCGCCCGGGCCATCGACGCCTTCCTGGCAACCGATGAAGTCGCGGAAGTAGTCCGACACCTTCTTGCCGTTCTTGCCCTTGATGAAGGAGATGTACTGCTTGGACTGCTTGTTGTTCTGCCACTCGCTGATGTTGATGCGCGCGGCCAGGTGCAGCTGGCCCAGGTCGAGGTGCTTGGCCGGGGTCACGTCCAGTGCGTCGGTCACTGCCACGCCTTCGCTGTGGTGCAGCAGGGCGATGGCCAGATAGTCGGTCATGCCTTGCTGGTAGTGGGCGAACAGCACGTGGCCGCCCGTGGAGAGGTTGGACTCTTCCATCAGCTTCTGCAGATGTTCGACGGCCTGGCGGCTGAAGGCAGTGAAATCCTGCTCGCCGTCGAGGTAGGCCTTGAGCCAGCCGCTGAACGGGTAGGCGCCGGACTCTTCGTGGAACAGGCCCCAGGCCTTGCCCTGCTTGGCGTTGTAGCTCTCGTTGAGGTCGGCCAGCAGGTTCTCCATGGCTTGCGAGGTGGCCAGTTCGCTGTCGCGGGCGTGCAGCACGGCGGGGCTGCCGTCGGGTTTCTTGTCGATCAGGTGGACGATGCAGTGGCGGATCGGCATGGGGGCTTCGGTCTTTGGCGGGTTCGCGATGGGGTTGGCCGCGAAGCCGGGCGGGCGAGGGCCCGCGTCGGCAGCGCGGCGGCTGGGCAAAGTCTACCTGACATCGCCACGCGCTGCCGGTGGTGCAAACTGGGGTGTGGATCTTTGCTGGCTAAGTGCCGCTATCTGCAGTGATAGAACTCTATTTTCTGCAAAAATCGCGATTTTCGATTCGCGCGATGGCGCAACTCGGTCTAGCGTCTTTCACGTCCACACGACGCAGTAAAGGGACGCACCGCGGTGGCGCCACAAGCGTTGCCGCCTTTCTCGATCTCCAGATATGGATTGGAGGATTACATGCGCAACAAGACCAATAATCGCCGTCTACTGGGCGCCGCCTTGCTGGCGGCCATTTCCGGGCAGGCCACTGCGGCCAAGGGGCTCGACGTCACCGAACTGTTCGATCAGTTCTGGAGCCCGACCCGGCTCGGGCCGGCGGAGTGCCGTTCCGGTGTGCTGAGTGCTACGCCGCTGCTGTTGCCTCGCTGCATGCAGGCGGCCAACAGCATGACCCACCTGCAGATGTTCAACGACATCGCCCTGGCCAATGGCGGCAACCGCGCCGCTGGCCTGTCCGGTTACGAGCGCTCGCTTGACTATGTGCAGGCGACGCTGGAAAGCGCCGGCTACAAGGTGACCCGTCAGGCCTTCCCGTTCAGCGCGTTCTACCCGCAGGGGCCCGGCGTGCTGCAGAGCCTGGCGCCGACCCCGGCGCAGTTCGAGTGGGAGGTGGACTTCACCTACCTGTCGCAGACCGATGCCGGCGACGTCAGTGCACCGGTGGCAGCGGTGGACATCGCCCTGGGCGAGGGCAACCAGTCCAGCAGCGGCTGCGAGGCCGAGGATTTCGCCGCCTTCCCGGCTGGCTCCATCGCCCTGCTGCAGCGCGGCACCTGCAACTTCCAGATCAAGGCCGAGAACGCTGCCGCCGCTGGCGCCGTGGGCGTGGTGATCTTCAACCAGGGCGACAGCGAGGACCGCAAGGGCCTGCTCAACGCCACCCTGGGCGACGCCTATTCCGGTGGCATTCCGGTGCTGTTCACCACCTATGACGTGGGCGTGAGCCTGGCGCAGACGGCCGAGCAGCAGGTGCGCATGGTCACCGACGTGGTGCGCGAACGGACCCAGACCCACAACCTGGTGGCCGAGAGCAAGCGCGGCAACGCGGGCAACGTGGTGATGCTCGGCGCGCATCTGGATTCGGTGTTCGAGGGGGCCGGCATCAACGACAACGGTTCGGGCAGCGCCGCGCTGCTGGAGCTGGCCGTGCAGATGGCCAAGGCCAAGCCGAAGAACAAGCTGCGTTTCGCCTGGTGGGGCGCCGAGGAGTCGGGGCTGGTGGGCTCGACCTACTACGTCAACCAACTGCCCGACGAGGAGAAGGCGAAGATCAAGGCGTACCTGAACTTCGACATGATCGCCTCGCCGAACTTCGCCTACTTCATCTATGACGGCGACGGTTCGGACTTCGGCCTGCAGGGCCCGCCCGGCTCGGCCGCGCTCGAGCGTCTGTTCGGCGAGTATTACCGCCTGCGCGGTCTGCCGTTCGAGGGTGACGAGATCAGCTTCCGTTCCGACTATGCGCAGTTCTTCCTTGATGGCATCGCCTTCGGCGGACTGTTCACCGGGGCCGAGGTGGTCAAGTCCGAAGAGCAGGCGAGCCGTTATGGCGGCACTGCGGGCGAGGCCTTCGATCCGTGCTACCACGAGGCCTGCGATGACCTGAACAACGTCGATCTGCGCGCGCTGGAGGTCAACGGCGATGCCATGGCCTTCGTCGCCAGCTGGCTGTCGCTGTCGACCAAGATCGTCGATGACGAGATCGCCGCGTCCAGGGATTCGCGCATGATGATGCGCAGCGCCCAGGCCTACGACATCACCCATTGGGGCAAGCACTGGGTCAAATAGCGTCGTGTGACCTGGCGTAGGGCGCCGTGCGTGGCGCAAGCCGGTGCGCACGGCGCACCCTACGAAAGAAAAGCCCGCGAGCGTATCGCGGGCTTTTTTGTGGCCGCTGCCCGAAGCTAGCTGCGCTCCGGGCTCGGCACCACCGAGGGCGCCTGCTCGGGGCCCTCGCCGCGGCGCTTTTGCAGCGCGCGCAGGCGCTCGATCACGTAGCGCAGGTGCATGTGCAGCTCGTACAGCTCGTTGGAGTACGACAGCGGCACCTCCACCGCGGCCAGTTCGTCCTCGAGCCTTTCCAGGCGCTGGATCTCGCTTTCCAGTTCGGCCGGCAGCGAGCCGGCGTGCAGCTTGCGGTCGATGTCGCGCAGGTACTTGTACCAGCGGTAGATGCGCGCGCGGATGCGCCACTGGTAGATCGGCCCCACCGCCTTGAGCAGCGGGATCATCACCACGATCAGGGGGATCAGCAGGATGATGTAGCGGTCGGCCAGCGAGGCGATGCGAAACGGCAGGTAGCGCTGCAGGATCGGCAGGCCCTTGTCGTAGAAGTGCTCGGCGTCGCGGTGCAGGTCGAAGGTACGCGGTTCGGCGCTGGGAAAGGCGCCGGCGGCATCGAGCAGGGTGCCGCTGCGCATCACCTCGCGGCTGGCGGCGAGAAACAGCGGTACCAGGCCAGGGTTGAACTGGTCGTTGACCACCAGCGTGGCCACCGGCGCCAGGGTGACGATGTCGCGATCCGGCGCGTTGCTGGCCAGGTCGAGCAGACCTTCGCCCACCTTCACCTGGTTGAAGAAGGGCAGGCGCGCCTCGTAGGCGGCGGCGCGGCGAAAATGCGCCAGGGCG
>NZ_JAODYT010000069.1:0-21124 GCF_029834875.1 Pseudomonas sp. GD04158
GCACGATCAGCGGCAGCAGCGACATGCCGGCGCTGGCGCCGACGAAGAAGGCCGCGGCGCGTACCAGTACCGCCTGCAGCGGTTTCGAGGCGCGGCTGTAGCGCCAGCCGGCGCGCATGGCGCCCAGCAGGCGCTCGGCCGGGAAGGCCGCCACTTGGCGCTCGCGCTTCCAGGTCAGCAGCACCGCCATCACCGCGAAGAACGACAGGGCGTTGAGAGCGAAGGTCGCCCAGGGGCCGCTCAAGCTGACCAGTACCCCGGCGATGGCCGGGCCGAGGGCGCGGGCGACGTTGATGCCGAGGCTGGACAGGGCGATGGCCGAGGGCAGGTCGCGCTTGCTCACCAGCTCCGGCGTCAGCGCCGACCAGGCAGGCATCATCAACGCGGTACCGACGCCCATGGCCAGGGTCATGCCCAGCAGCAGCCAGACCGTGGTCAGGCCGAGCAGGGTCAGTACGGCCAGCAGCGTCGCCACCGCCGCCATCCACAGCTGCACGCCGAGCAGATAGCGGCGCTTGTCGACGATATCGGCCATGGCGCCGGCCGGCAGCGCCAGGAGGAACATCGGCGCGGAGCCGGCGACCTGTACCAGCGCCACGTGCATGGGGTTGGCCGACAGGCTGGTCATCAGCCAGCCGGCACCCACCTCGTGCATCCAGGTGCCGATGTTCGAGGCGATGCTGGCCAGCCACAGCCAGCGGAAGGTGCTGTGCTTGAGTGCGCCCCAGGGCGAAGGTTTATCGCTGGCCATGTCAGAAGGCAAAGCAGGAGCAGCCGAAGGCGCCCCAGAAGCCCTGGTGATCGCTCACCGGCACACTGCTGCGACGCGCACGGTCATGCTGGTGCTGATGCACTGCGCAGGCGCCGATGCACTGGTGGATGCTGGCGGCCATGGGCGCGGCGACCGGCTTCCAGTGCCCGGGCACCATCGTCACCGGCGACCAGTCCGGCAGTACCGGCAGCGTCGGCGGGGCGAGCTTGTCGAACTCGCCGGTGCCATGCACCACCTTGCCGCCGACGATGGTCAGTACCGACTCCAGCCACTTGATCTGCTCTTCCTCGATGCTGAAGAAGTCCGCGCTCAAGGCCACCAGGTCGGCCATCTGGCCCACCTTGATCTGGCCCTTCTTGCCCTGTTCGCTGGAGAACCAGGCGCTGCCGTGGGTGAACAGCTGCAGTGCGGTGTCACGCGGCAGACCCTGCGGGTTCAGCGTGGTGCCCCCGACCGTCTTGCCGCTGACCAGCCAGTACAGCGCGGTCCAGGGGTTGTAGCTGGCCACGCGGGTGGCGTCGGTGCCGCCGCCGACCGGCACGCCTTCGGCCAGCATGCGCTGGATCGGCGGGGTGGCTTCGGCGGCCTTGGCGCCGTAGCGGTCGATGAAGTACTCACCCTGGAAGGCCATGCGGTGCTGGATGGCAATGCCGCCGCCGAGCGCGCGTACCCGCTCGATATTGCGCGGGCTGATGGTCTCGGCGTGGTCGAACAGCCAGGGCAGGCCATTGAACGGCATGTCGCGGTCGACCTTCTCGAACACATCGAGCATGCGCGAGATGGATTCGTCATAGGTGGCATGCAGGCGGAACGGCCAGCGCTGCTCGACCAGATGACGCACCACCGGCTCCAGGTCGGCCTCCATGCTAGGTGCGAGGTCCGGACGCGGTTCGACAAAGTCCTCGAAGTCGGCAGCGGAGAACACCAGCATCTCGCCCGCGCCGTTGTGACGGAGGAAATCATCGCCCTGGTGCAGCTTGACGCTGCTGGTCCAGTTCTTGAAGTCGGTCAGCTCTTCCTTGGGCTTCTGGGTGAACAGGTTGTAGGCGATGCGCACGGTGAGCTGATCCTTGTCGGCCAGCTCCTGGATCACCTGATAGTCGTCCGGGTAGTTCTGGTAGCCGCCACCGGCGTCGATGGCGCTGGTCACGCCCAGACGGTTGAGTTCACGCATGAACTGGCGCGTGGAGTTGACCTGATACTCCAGCGGCAGCTTCGGCCCCTTGGCCAGGGTGGCGTAGAGGATCAGCGCATTGGGCCGTGCGATCAGCATGCCGGTGGGCTCGCCGCTGGCATCGCGCTGGATCTCGCCACCGGGCGGGTTCGGCGTGTTCTTGTCGTAGCCCACGGCGCGCAGCGCGGCGCGGTTGAGCAGGGCGCGGTCGTAGAGGTGCAGGACGAATACCGGGGTGTCGGGCGCTGCCTTGTTCAGCTCATCCAGGGTCGGCAGGCGTTTCTCGGCGAACTGGAATTCGGTCCAGCCGCCGACCACGCGCACCCACTGCGGCGTCGGCGTGCGGTCGGCCTGATCCTTGAGCATGCGCAGGGCATCGGCCAGCGACGGCACGCCCTCCCAGCGCAGCTCCAGGTTGTAGTTGAGGCCGCCGCGGATCAGGTGCAGGTGCGAGTCGTTGAGGCCGGGGATCACCGTGCGCTTTTGCAGGTCGATCACGCGTGTGGCATCGCCGCGCAGGGCCATGGCCTCGGCATCGCTGCCGACCGCGACGAAGCGTCCGTCCTTGATGGCCACGGCGCTGGCCTGGGGTTTTTCGCGGTCGACCGTGTGCAGGCGACCGTTGTACAGAATGAGATCGGCGCTCATGTTGCCTCCTGATGAGCTGGCGGACGAGTCGCCGGCCATGGCGGCGAAAGGCAGGGTGGACCACAGCGCCCCGGCGGCGCCGAGCACGCTGCTGGTGGCGAGAAAGTGGCGACGTTTCGGGTCGGAGGGATCCTGGCTCATGGTCGATCCTCATCGGCGGTTGGGCTCAGCCAGGCGGCGAACAGACGCGTGGCCATGGGCATGAACAGGTACACCACGAGCAACACGATGCTCAGGGTGATCACGACGTTGCTCGGCAGGTAAGCGCCGAGCCAGGGAACAAGGTGGAACAGGGGTTGCCAGAGCAGCGGTATCAGCAGACTCAGCGGCAGGATCACCAGGAAGGTGACGCAGGCCTGTTTCCACCTTGGCGGCGGCGTCTGCGCGCTTTCCGGCATGAACCAGAATTCCTTGCCCTGGGCGATCTCCAGCTGGTCGCCGGCGCGCAGCAGCGGCTCGATCTCGGCGATCAGCTGACGCCTTTGCTCCGAGTCGATCCAGTCCTGCAATTGCTGCAGGCCGGCGAAGCGCAGCACGCAGGTGAATTGCGCCAGGCTGGCCTGACGGCTGCGTACCACGTCCACGCCCAGATGACCGGGGCATTGGCTGGCAGTGATGATGATGCGCCGTAGCCAGGCCTCGTAACGCGGCACATGGTCGGGGCGTACCTGATGGCGCACCACCAGGGTGACGGTTTCCTGTTGCGTCTCGCTCATGCTGGAGACTCTGCGCGTGGCCTTGGTCTTGTCGATCCAGCGGCGCGCAGCGATGCGCGCCACTGGTCGAGTCGGGGGCGTTACCGCCGTCATGGGCTCAGATGGGCGCCGCCACCGGGGCCAGGGTCGGACCGTGCTGCACCCGCTCCGGCGCCTTGTGCACCATGGTGTAGGCGTAGTCCACGCCCATGCCGTAGGCACCGGAGTGTTCCTTGACCAGGGCCATGACGGCGTCGTAGGTGTCGCGGTTCTTCCAGTCGCGCTGCCACTCCAGCAGTACCTGCTGCCAGGTCACCGGCACCACGCCGGCCTGGATCATGCGCTGCATGGAGTAGTCGTGGGCGGCCTGCGAGGTGCCACCGGAAGCGTCGGCGACCATGTAGATCTCGTAGCCGGCGTCGTGCATGGCGGAGAGGGCGAAGGTGGTGTTGCACACCTCGGTCCACAGGCCGGAGACGATGACCTTGTTGCGGCCGTTCTTCTTCAGCGCGTCGCGAACCTTCTGGTCGTCCCAGGAGTTCATCGAGGTGCGCTCGAGCAGCGGCGCGTCGGGGAACACGGCGAGCAGTTCGGGGTAGGTGTGGCCGGAGAAGCTCTCGGTCTCGACCGTGGTGATGATGGTCGGCACGTTGAAGATCTTGGCCGCCTTGGCCAGGCCCACGGTGTTGTTCTTCAGGGTTTGCCGATCGATGCTCTGCACGCCGAAGGCCATTTGCGGCTGCTGGTCGATGAAGATCAGCTGGCTGTTGTGCGGGGTCAGGACTTCGGTTTTTGGATTGCTCATAGCGGTTACCTGTCGGTGAGGCGGTGGACGATGCACGCATCCCGTCGGTGGTTGCCGTCGGGGAGACGAAAGGACTATTGCAGAGCGGCCGCCGCCTGGATTGGATGTAACTGCGGTTCTGGTATCGGGCTGTGGCGTTCAGGCCAGGTGTTCGCGCAACGCCGCGCCGGCCTGCTGCATGGCAGTGCGCACCGCAGGCACCTCGGCGATCACGTTGAGCAGGCCATAGTCGTGGATCATGCCGTTGTAGCGCACCGCGCTGACCGCGACGCCGGCCGCGCCCAGGCGGCGGGCATAGGCTTCGCCTTCGTCGCGCAGCACGTCCATCTCGGCGGTCTGCACCAGCGCTGGCGGTAGGCCCTTGAGCTGTTCCAGGCTGGCGCGCAGCGGCGAGGCGTGGATCTCGTTACGCTGCTTGGGGTCGGTGGTGTAGTTGTCCCAGAACCATTCCATCATGCCGCGAGTGAGGAAATGCCCCTCGGCGAACTGGTTGTAGGAAGCGTTGTTGAAGTTGGCGTCGGTTACCGGCCACAGCAGCAGCTGAAAACGCAGCTTCGGCGTACCGGCCTCTTTCGCCTTGATGGCGACCACCGCCGCCATGTTGCCGCCAACACTGTTGCCGGCCACCGCCAGGCGCGAGGCATCGACACCGATCTGGCTGCCATTGGCGGCCACCCATTGGGTCGCAGCAAAGGCCTGGTTGATCGCAGTCGGGTATTTCGCTTCGGGCGAGGGGGTGTAGTCGACGTAGACCGCCGCGGCGCCGGAATGCACCACCAGGTCGCGGATCAGCCGTGCGTGGGTGGGATAGTCGCCCAGTACCCAGCCGCCACCGTGGAAGAACATGAAGCCCGGCAGGTTGCCCTGGCTGCCCGCCGGACGCACCACCACCAGCTTGAGCGTCTGGCCGGCAGCCTCGATGCTGTGTTCACGGGTTTCCACGGCCGCCAGATCGACCTCGACCGAGGCTTGCGCGCCCACCAGCACGGCGCGGGCTTCCGCAGGCGATAGCCGTTCCAGGGGCGTGCCACCACCGGCGGCCAGGGCTTCGAGAAAGGATTGCGTGTTGCGTTCGACGCCGGGACTGCCGGCGCCCAGGTTGGGGGAAGGCTGCATGGCGATTCACCTCATGATGGCTGAAGGAGCTGTAGCGCTACTGCGTCGGGCATCTTCTGCCCTTGCGGTCGATCCGGCTTGTACCGGCCTGCCGTTTTGGCATCAGGCTGCTGCCGGGCTGCTAGAGTGAGAGCGGAGTCGCTGGCGTCCGCACGAGGTGGGCATGACAGGGGAAAGTCGCAAGCTGGGCCTGGGGTCGCTGACCGCGCTGGTGGTGGGCTCGATGGTCGGTGGCGGGATCTTCTCGCTGCCGCAGAACATCGCCGCGCGGGCCGATGTCGGCGCGGTGCTGATCGGCTGGGGCATTACCGCGGTGGGCATGCTGGCGCTGGCCTTCGTGTTCCAGGGCCTGGCCAACCGCAAGCCGCAGCTCGATGGCGGGGTGTACGTCTACGCCAAGGCGGGCCTCGGCGATTACATGGGTTTTTCCTCGGCCTGGGGTTACTGGATCAGCGCCTGGCTGGGCAATGTCGGCTATTTCGTCCTGCTGTTCTCGACCCTGGGTTACTTCTTCCCGGTCTTCGGCCAGGGCAACACGCCGCTGGCCATCGCCTGCGCCTCGGTGTTGCTGTGGTGCGTACACGCCCTGGTGCTGCGCGGCATCAAGGAGGCGGCGCTGATCAACCTGATCACCACCGTGGCCAAGCTGGTACCGATCCTGCTGTTCATCGTCATCGTCGGCCTGGCCTTCGACCGCGACATCTTCACCCGCGACATCTGGGGGCGCAGCAATCCGCAATTCGGCGGCGTGCTGGAGCAGGTGCGCAACATGATGCTGGTCACCGTGTTCGTGTTCATCGGCATCGAAGGGGCGAGCGTGTACTCGTCGCGTGCCGAGCGCCGCCGCGATGTGGGCAAGGCCACGGTGATCGGCTTTCTCGGCGTGCTGGCGCTGCTGATGCTGGTCAACCTGCTGTCGCTGGGGGTGATGAGCCAGCCCGAGCTGGCGGCGCTGCAGAACCCGTCCATGGCCGGAGTGCTGGAGCATGTGGTGGGGCGTTGGGGGGCGGTGCTGATCAGCATCGGCCTGGCGGTGTCGCTGCTCGGTGCGCTGCTGTCCTGGGCGCTGCTGTGCGCCGAAATCCTCTTCGTCTCTGCCAAGGACGGCACCATGCCGGCCTTCCTGCGCCGGGAGAACGCCAATCAGGTGCCGGTCAACGCGCTGTGGCTGACCAACGGCATGATCCAGCTATTCCTGCTGATCACCCTGTTTTCCCAGGGCACCTACCTGTCGCTGATCTACCTCGCGTCGTCGATGATTCTGGTGCCCTACCTGTGGTCGGCGGTCTATGCGCTGCTGCTGGCGCTGCGCGGCGAAACCTACGAAGGCCAGGCCGGGCTGCGCCGCAAGGACCTGGCCGTCGGCCTGCTGGCAGTGGGCTACGCGATCTGGCTGCTGTATGCCGGCGGGGTCAAGTACCTGCTGCTGTCGGCGTTGCTCTACGCGCCGGGGGTGCTGCTGTTTCGCCAGGCCAAGTGCGAGCAGGGGCAGGTACTGTTCACCCGCTACGAATGGCCGATCTTCGCCGCCGTATTGCTGACCGCCGTGCTGGCCGGCTATGGCCTGTATGCCGGTCACCTAACACTGTAGGGCTGGACAAAGCGGCCAGCGCGCGGATAATCCGCCCCATCGCCCTCTGACTCTGGCCTCGCGACCCCATGCGCAAAACCCTGCGTACCGCCCTGATCTGGATGCTGATGCTGGCCCTGCCGGCACAGGCCATGGCGGCGCTCGGCATGCAGTTGTGCGAGCAGGTGCATCGCAGCGGCGCTCTGCAGATGAGCTCGACTCAGCAGGGCGAGCACGGCATGCCCCACGACATGGCGGCCGACAGCGCACATGGCGCGCATCAGGACGCCGCTCCGCTGGCCAGCAGCGATGCTCCCAGCGATGGCAGCCTCTGCACCCTGTGCGCCTTCTGCGTCGGTGTCGCCGCGCCCAGCCAGCCGTTTCTGAACGACTCTGCCCTGCAAACCGTCGAGCCGGCTGCAGCCTGGCCCGACCGCCTTATCGTCGGCGTAGCCGACACGCCCGAACGCCCCCCGCGTCTTTCACTCGCCTGAGCCCCTTAGGTAGCGCCGTCCTGCGGCGCCTGTAGCTCACGCGGCCGCCTGGCCGCCGTACGCGAGAACACATCATGACTTTGCATTCCCTTGCCGGAAGGCTGCTGGGTATCGCCGCCCTGGCGCTGCCCGGCATCCTGATGGCGGCCCAGCCCGATCCGCTGGACGCCAACGCCACCGTGCCGGCGCAGGATTACCGTTCCCCTCTGCAAGACTACCGCGCCCAGGCCGAGGAGCCGTTGCAGGATTGGCGTGCGGCCAACGATCTGGTCGGCCGTATCGGCGGCTGGCGCACCTACAGCATGGAAGGCTGGGAGCAGCCGGCCGAGCAGGGCGCCGAGCCCGTCGAGGGAGGTGGCCATGACCACCATTAAACCCGCCGTACTGCTCTGCGCCGCGCTGCTGCTGGCCGGCTGCGCCGGCTTCAGCCAGGACGGTGGCTTCGACCCGGTGCAGCAAAGCGCCGAGCGCCAGCTGGACAAGCAACTGCTGTGGGCGCGCGACGAGGCCGGGCGCAGCCAGATCGAGGCGCGCGTCGCCGAGTTGCTGGCCGAACCCCTGAGCCTGGATGCCGCAGTGCAACTGGCGCTGCTCAACAACCGTGGTCTGCAGGCGTCCTTCGACGAGCTGGGCATCGGCGAGGCCGAGCGCGTGCAGGCCGGGCGCCTGCCCAATCCCGGCTTCTCCTATGGCCGTCTGGAAAAGGGCAGCGAGGTCGAATACGAGCGCGGCCTGCACCTGAATCTGGCGCGGCTGATCGCCCTGCCGCTGACCTCGCGCCTGGAAGGTCGGCGCTTCGAGCAGCTGCAGCGGCAGACTAGCCTGGCGGTATTCGAGTTGGCCAGCGAGACGCGCAAGGCCTGGTACCAGGCGGTCGCCGCCGAGGAGAGCCTGGTCTACGCACGGCAGGTGCTGGACGCCGCCGAAGCCGGCGCCGATCTGGCCCGGCGCATGGCCGCAGTGGGCAACTTCAGCAAGCTGCAGCAGGCCGAGCAGCAGAACTTCTACGCCGAAGCCGGCATCGGCCTGTTGCAGGCCGAACAGGCGCGAGTACGTAGCCGCGAGCAGCTGACCCGTCTGCTCGGCCTGTGGGGCGAGCAGCTCGACTACCGCCTGCCCGAACGCCTGCCGGCGTTGCCGAAAACCGCGGACGAGTTGCCGGACGTGGAGCGCCTGGCCATGAACCAGCGCCAGGACATCCAGGCCGTGCGCCTGGATGCCGAGCGCCTGGCGCAGAACCTCGGCCTGACCCGCACCACGCGTTTCATCAACGTGCTGGAGCTGGGCGTGGTCAACAACCGCTCCAACGAGGAGCCGACCCAGCGCGGCTACGAGATCAGCGTCGAACTGCCGCTGTTCGACTGGAGCGGTGCCAAGGTGGCGCGGGCCGAGGCGCAGTATCGCCAGGCGCTCAACCGCGCCGCCGAGACGGCGATCAACGCCCGCTCGCAGGTGCGTGAGGCCTACCACGCCTACCGCAACGCCTTCGAGCTGGCGCAGCACTACCGCACCGAGGTGCTGCCGCTGCGTCAGCGCATCGCCGAGGAAAACCTGCTGCGCTACAACGGCATGTTCATCAGCACCTTCGACCTGCTCGCCGATGCGCGCCGCCAGGTGCAGGCAGTGGATGGCTACCTGCAGGCGCAGCGCGCCTTCTGGCTGGCGCGCGCCGACCTCGACATGGCCCTGCTGGGCGCCCCCAATCCCTCGCTCGGCGCGGCGCCTGCCGCTGCTGCCGAGCCGGCCGCCGCCGGCCACTGAACAAGGAATTTCCCAGATGGTTTCACGACGCGATTTCTTTCTCGGGGCCGGCGCCATCGGCGCTGCGGTGGCTACTTCGGCGGTCAGCCGGGTGGCCATGGCGGCCCTGCCCGAACCGGTGCTGCAGGCCAGCGCCGACACCCAACCGCCGCTGCAGCCGAACAGCGGGCGGCCCTACAACCCGGTGGTCACCCTCAACGGCTGGACCCTGCCGTGGCGCATGAACAACGGCGTCAAGGAGTTCCACCTGGTCGCCGAGCCGGTGGTACGCGAGCTGGCGCCCGGCTACAAGGCCCACCTGTGGGGCTACAACGGCCAGTCGCCGGGGCCGACCATCGAGGTGGTGGAGGGCGACCGGGTGCGCATCTTCGTCACCAACAAGCTGCCCGAGCACACCAGCATCCACTGGCACGGCCAGCGTCTGCCCAACGGCATGGACGGCGTGGCGGGCCTGACCCAGCCGGCGATTCCGGTGGGCAAGACCTTCGTCTACGAGTTCGTCGCCCGCCGCCCCGGCACCTTCATGTACCACCCGCACGCCGACGAGATGGTGCAGATGGCCATGGGCATGATGGGGTTCTGGGTCACCCACCCCAAGGAGCATCACCCGCTGATCAGCGAGGTGGACCGCGACTACTGCTTCCTGCTCAGCGCCTACGACATCGAGCCGGGCGCCTACACGCCGAAGATCATGCAGATGCTCGATTTCAACCTGTGGACCTTCAACAGCCGCGTGTTCCCCGGCATCGACCCGCTGGTGGCGCGCCAGGGCGAGCGCGTGCGCCTGCGCGTCGGCAACCTGACCATGACCAACCACCCGATTCACCTGCACGGTCACGAGTTCGAGGTCACCGGTACCGACGGCGGGCCGACCCCGGTCGGCTCGCGCTGGCCGGAGGTGACCGCCGACGTGGCGGTGGGGCAGATGCGCCAGCTCGAGTTCATCGCCGACGAGGAGGGCGATTGGGCGCTGCACTGCCACAAGAGCCACCACACCATGAACGCCATGGGCCACGACGTGCCGACCCTGGTCGGCGTCGATCACCGCGACATGACCCGCAAGATCGCCAAACTGGTGCCGGACTACATGGTGATGGGCGAGCGCGGCATGGCCGACATGGCGGAGATGCAGATGCCGCTGCCGGACAACACCGTGCCGATGATGACCGGCGACGGCCCGTTCGGCTCGGTGGAGATGGGCGGCATGTTCACCATGCTCAAGGTGCGCAAGGAGCAGGCCGCCGGCGACTACCGCGATCCGGGCTGGTTCAAGCACCCAGCCGGCACCGTGGCCTATGAATGGAAAGGCGCACTGGCCAGCCCGAGCCGCTCGCACGACGGCGGCGGCCAGTCGATGCCACTCAAGCAGCCGCTCGAGGCGCCGGTGGAAGTGCAGGTACGCAAGCCCGGCGGTCATGCCGGGCATTGACGGGGCGGGCCGCCACGCGGCCCGGTCCCCACAGCAAGCGAGGATTCACCGATGAAAACAGCACAGGTACTGGTTCTGACCCTGATCGGGCTGCTCGGCAGCCCGGCAGCGTTGGCCCATAGCGAGACGCACGAGGAGCATCACGCCGCCGTAACGATCAGGGAGCAGAAGCCCTGGGGCATCGCCGGCGACGCCAGCGAAGTCGACCGCACCATCGAGATCCGCATGACCGATCAGATGCGTTTCACCCCGGATCGGCTGCAGGTCCGGCAGGGCGAGACCATTCGTTTCGTCCATCACAACGACGGCAAGATCCTCCACGAGTTCGTCATCGGTACCCGCGAAACCCTGGATGAACATGCCGAGGCGATGCTGCGTTTTCCCGGCATGGAACACGACGAGCCCTACATGGCCCACGTTGCGCCGGGGCAGAGCGGCGAGATGATCTGGACCTTCAACCGAGCCGGCGAATTCGATTTCGCCTGCCTGATCGCCGGCCACTACCAGGCCGGCATGGTTGGCACCATCCGGGTGCTGGCCGACTGACCTACGAGAGGAAACACGCATGAAAAAACCATTGCTAATCGCGGCGCTGGCCGCCCTGTTCAGTCTGCCGTTGCAGGCCGCCGACCCCGCACCGCTGAGCCAGGGCGAGGTGCGCAAGGTGGACGCCGCCGCGCAGAAGATCACCCTGCGTCACGGCCCCATCGCCAGTATCGGCATGCCGCCGATGACCATGGTGTTCGAGGTGGAGCCGGGCAGCCTGCTCGAGGGTGTCGAGGCCGGTGACAAGGTGCGCTTCCAGGCGCGCCAGGAGGGCAACCGCTACATCGTGACCGAATTGCAGGTCGTCGAGCAGTAGCCGGCCTGGCGCTCAGGGCGGCGGTTGTGTCTGCAACTGCGCCTGCGGCATGCCGATATGCTGGCCCTGCGAGTAGTCGATACCCAGGGCCAGCACCTTCTCCTGCACCGCTGCCGAGTGCACGAACTCGGCCACCGTCTGCATGCCGAGGCTGCGGGCGAACTGCACGATGCCCAGGGTCACCGCCAGGGCGTTGGGGTCGCTGTCGAGCTGGCGGATCAGGCTGCCGTCGATCTTGATCAGGTCGACGTTGAGTCGCAGCAGGTGCTCGAAGTTGGAGTAGCCGGTGCCGAAGTCATCGATGGCGATGCGGCAGCCCAACGCCTTGACCTCGTCGATGAAGGCGCGCACCTGGCTGTAGTTGTCGATGCCTTCGGATTCGAGAATCTCGAAGATCAGCCGGGGCCCCATGCCGCTGTGCTGCAGCTGTTCCTTGATGGTCTGGCTGAGCTGCGGGTCGATCAGGTCTTCGTAGGACAGGTTGATGGAGAACTCGTAGGGCAGGTCGCGAAAGCGTTCCAGGCATTTCTCCAGCATCACCCGGGTGATCTGCCGGTGCAGGCGGATTTTCTTCGCCACGCCGAGAAAGCGCCCCGGGTTGATCACCTGGCCATCGTCATCGAGCATGCGCACCAGGCACTCGAACTTGCCGATGCTGCCGCCGTGGTTGTCGAGAATCGGCTGGAAGTGGGGCAGCAGCCGGTCTCCCTGCAAGGCCGTCTTGACCTTGTTGGCCCATAGCAGGTTCTGCTCGTACTCCTCGCGGATCTTCAATGCCGGGTCGTAGAGCAGGTGGTTGCGCTGCTGCAGGCGCGCCAGCTTCAGCGCGATGGTCGCCGACGCCAGCAGGCTGTCGCGTCCCTGGCGGGCCTCGCCGGCACTGAGCCTGGCGGCGCCGAAGGTGGCGTTGAAGCCCACCTCCTGGCCCTGCCAGTCCAGCCGCTGGCGCTGGATGAAGGTGCCCAGTTCGTTCATCCGCGCCTCCAGCGCTTCGTCGCTGAGCCGGGGCAGCAGCACGGCGAACTCGTCGGCGGTGAGGCGGTACAGGCGTGCGCTGTCGGCCTCCAAACGCAGGTGCTGCAGCAGCTGCGCGCCAAGGTGGCGCAACATCTGGTCGCCACAGGCGTGACCATAGAAGCCGTTGATTTCCTTGAAGGCGTCGAGGTTGAGCAGGATCAGGCTCGGCCGTGGCGTGCGCTGCAGGTCCAGCAGCAGGCGCGCGCGGTTCGGCAGCTGGGTCAACGGATCGGTGTAGGAGGCCTCCAGCTGGCGCATGGTGTTGGCGATCAGGTGCAGCAGCAGCGCCGCCAGCAGCAACACCACCAACCCGGTGAGCACGAGAATGCGCAGGTTGCTCTGGCGCATCGGGGCCAGCACGGCGTCGATCTCGTTCTGCGGTACACCGAGGCCGAACAGCATGTTGGCGCGGGTCATGGCGAACAGCAGGGCATAGCGCTCGCCGTCGATCAGCAATTCGCGACTGTAGAGCTGAGCCCGCGCTGTGCCGGGAGCGCCGGTGGTGGTGGCGGCCCGGGTCAGCTGCTCGGCGAGGATGGCATCCATGATGCGCTGCGCCGCCGGGGTGTCGTCGCGTTCGCTGAGGCTGGTCAGCTTGCGATTGTCGCGATCGAGCAGGAAGGAAAAGGTATTGGGCGTGAGCTTGATGTCGCTGATCAGGCGCACCACGTCCTCGCTGCGCCAGTCGCTGCTGGCCAGGCCGATGATGCGCTGGCGACGGTCGTACAGGGGCGTGGCCAGGGTGATCACCGCGGCATCCGACAACGGGTTGTAATAGGCGGCGCTCCACAGCAGTGGCTCGGCCAGCGGCAGATTGCGCGGCTGATCGCTGGGCAGCAGGTTGCGATACCAGTCCAGGCGCCGCGGATCGCCGCTCTGGCGCAGCACTTCGATGCGCCGGTCCGCCGCCCAGTGCGCGTAGATTCCGGGGGTATCGGCCAGTGCCGGGAAATGACCGGGCTCGAACCACAGGCCGACGCCGAAGGCATCGCTGAAGTCGCGCAGCTTCTGCCGCAGTTGCGTCTCCAGCTCGGCGGTATTGCCGCTGCGCTGCAGCAGCTCACCGAGACGGGCGAGGGATTCGGTGTGCAGCTCCATGCGCCTGTGGTGGCTGTTGATACGGCCGAGATTGGCGTAGAAGTTGTCCTCGATCTGGCTGCGGCGCAGCTCGGCCATGGCGCGCTGGGAATAGTCCAGGTTGAGCGTGGACATCACCCACATCGCGGTCAGAAACAGCGCCACCAGCAGCAACACCAAGAGCATCAACAACCGCTTGGAGGAGCCCGCCAGGCGGGGCAGGCTGGCCATCAACGCTGATCCAGTGCCCGGCGCACCTGCGCCTGAGCCTGGGCGATCTGCCCTTCGTCGAGTTGCGTGCGCAATTGCTGCAGGCGGGCTTCGGCGCGCGGCTCGCCATTGTCGCGCGCCAGGCTGATCCAGACGTAAGCCGCTGCGGCATTGGCCGCAACCCCGCGGCCCTCGGCGTACAGCTCGCCGAGCTGGTACTGCGCGGCCGCGCTGCCCTGGCGCGCGGCGCGCAGCAGCCAGTCGTGCGCCTTGTCGTTGCTCGCCGCGACGCCCTTGCCCTCGAGGTAGATCAGGCCGAGCTCGAGCTGCGCCTCGCGATGTCCCTGCCTGGCGGCCTGTTCGAAACGCTGGCGCGCCTTGATGGGGTTGGCCGCGACGCCCTGGCCACGCTGATACATGCGCGCACTCTGATACTGGGCGCGGGCCAGGCCCTGGTCGGCCGCCTGGTCGAACCAGCTCAGGGCGGTGGCGGGGTTCTGCTCGACGCCCTGGCCGCGCAGGTACAGCTGGCCCAGCTGGTAACGCCCGTCGGGCGACTGTTCGGCAGCGCGGCGCGCCCAGTGCAGGGCCTCGGCGTATTTCTTCAGGCTGCTGGCGATCACCGACAGGTTGTACTGGGCCTTGCCATCGCCTGCCTCGGCCGGCGCCAGGCAGGCGTCACGAGCCTGGCTGTAGTTCTTGATGGTGAACAGCAGATAGCACTCGTTGGCCTGTTCGGTGCCTGCGCTGGTCGTTCTGGGCGACCCTTTGCCGATGGGCGTTGCCTGGCTTGGGGTAGGGCGCTCGCTCGTCGCCACGGGTTTGATCTGAGCGGCAAAGGCGGCAATCTCCGCCGGACAGGAATCGGCATAGCTGGCGCGCATCTGCTGCAGATTCTCGTTGGTCTTGTCGCGTTCGGCGTAGCGCAGGGCAACCTGCCGGCACCGGCGCTGGCGCTCCTCGACGACCTGACGCAGATGGGCGCTGCGGCTTGGGTCGCTGCCATGCTGATCGAGGTAGTGAGTCAGGGGGGCGATGTAGGGCTGGTCGAACAGCGCCGCCAGCTCCCGATCATACTGCGCAGTGTTTTGCGAAGAGCCCTGGTTGCCCACGGCGCGCGCCTGCTGGCTGATCCGTTCGCCGGCCTTGCTCAGCAGTTCGCTCGACCGGGCGATCAGGCCGTCCTGCGGCTGCAGGCTCGAGCAGCCACTGAGGCAGAGGAGGCAGGTAAGACAGACGATCAGCTGGCGCACGGGCTCCCCCCAAACTTCACGGCTGCCGAGGCGGCGGACGATTTCAGCGAGTCGGCCTGACTACTCTAGTCGAAAACGGGGGAGGTTGATCTGGGCGCCAACCGGAGCGGGAAACTGGCCGCCGTTGGTGCGCGCGGCGGCCAGCAGGAACTCAATTGAGCGCGTCGGTCAGGGCCTTGGCAGGCACCAGCTTGACCACTTTCTTCGCAGCGATCTCGATTGCCTTGCCGGTCTGCGGGTTGCGGCCGGTGCGGGCAGGGCGCTCGCTGACTTTCAGCTTGCCGACGCCGGGCAGGGTGATTTCGCCGTCGTTTTCCAGGGCGTCACTGACGATTTCACCCAGCTGATCGAGCAGTGCACGGACCGTGCTCTTCGGCAGGTCTACGGCTTCGGCCAGGTCGCCGATCAGTTGGTCTTTGGTGATTGCCATGATGTAACTCCATTAATCAGATGGGGGGTTCGGCCCCGGCGCAGGGCTCAGGCACGGGCGTAGTGGCCGAAGGCGGGGAACGCTAGCACAAATGTCGGCGACGCGTGGTCGTGCGCGGTAGGTGGGTTAGCCCGCGTTAGTCGGTGCGTTGCGGCCTGTGGTTCCCGAGTGCGACGAAAATACGCAGCGCAACGACCGGTGGCTTCGGCGTGGCGGGTTTGCCCGTCGGGATGATGGCAGCGGGGGCGTGATATCCCGAATATGCGAGATCGCCCGGCGTGGCGGTCAGGCTCGACTAAGCTTTTGAAACACGTATCGAGCTGGAGTGCCTTCATGCTACGCGCCTTCGCTGACCTGGGGTTTCGCTGGAAAATCGCTCTGCCGATTCTGCTGCTGGCGGCCTTGCTGGTGACCATGGGCGTGCTGGGCATGCGTGGCATCGCCCAGGTGGCCGAATCCAGCACCACCCTGACCAATCGCCATCTGCCGGCCATCAGTCTGCTGCTCAACGCAGATCGTGACCTCTACCAGGCCTTCGTCGCCGAGCGCAGCCTGCTCGACGAAAACGCTGAAGAGCATGCCGCACAGTTGCGCAAGGTGCATGCCGACAATCTCCAGCAGGCCTATGACCGCGTCCACAAGTTCGCCGCCATGCAGCCCGGTAGCCAGGCGCTCGCCCTGGTCAGCGAGTTCGACCGCGGCTTCGAACGCTGGAAGTCCACGTCCCTGCGCGTACTGGAGATGAGCGCGAGCGATCCGGAAGCTGCCAGCCGGCTCAGTTTCGGCGACAGCGAGATGCAGTTCGAAGAGGCGCGCAATGCCATCGACAAGCTTGGCGAGCTGGAGGACGAAGCGGCCAATTCAGTCGGTACCGCCGCCATATCGCGCGGCGCTGCACTGGCCTGGCAGCAAGGGCTGATCATCGCCATCGGCCTGCTGGTGTGCCTGGTACTGGTGATGGGTTTCCCTCTGCTGGTGACCCGGCCGCTGCACAGCCTGCTGCATCGCATCGAGCAAATTGCCGATGGCGACGGCGATCTGCGTGTGCGTCTCGATGTGCTGTCGAGGGACGAACTCGGCAAGCTCAGCCATGCCTTCAACCGCTTTCTGGACAAGTTGCAACCGCTGATCAAGGAAGTCGGGCGCGTCACCGGTGAGGTGGCCGATTCGGCCAAGAACCTGGCCGGCATGGCAGCGGCCAATGATCGGCTGATCAGCAGCGAGCACGCCGCGGTGGATCAGGTCAGCACAGCCGCTACCGAAATGAGCGTGGCGGTGCATGAAGTTGCACGCAACGCGCAGAACGCCGCTGACGCGGCGCGGCACGCCGAAGTGCAGTCACGCGAGGGCGCGCAGGTGGTCGGTACGACCATCCATTCGATACGGCAGCTGGCGCAGGAGGTGGAGAGCGCTTCCGACACCATCCAGACCCTGGAGCAGGAAACCGCCAACATCGGTGCGGTGCTGGCGGTGATCAAGGGCATCGCCGAGCAGACCAACCTGCTGGCGCTCAACGCCGCCATCGAGGCAGCACGGGCAGGGGAGCAGGGGCGCGGTTTCGCCGTGGTCGCCGATGAGGTGCGGGCACTGGCTGCGCGCACCCAGGAGTCGACCAAGGACATTCAGCAGATGATCGAGCGCTTGCAGATCGGCGTGCAGAATGCGGTCAAGGCCACCCACTCCGGCAGCGCCCGCGCGCGGCAGAGCGTGGAGCAGGCAGCCGGCGTCGATCAGGCGCTGAGCGTGACCGGGGATTCGGTGCAGCGTATCAACGACATGGCCGCACAGATCGCCACCGCCTGCGAGCAGCAGAGCAGCGTCACCGAAGAGATCGCGCGCAACATTAGCGACATCCGCGACCTCTCCAACGAAGCGGCGCAGACCTCGGAGCAAAGCACCCAGGCCAGCCAGCGCCTCTCCGAACTGTCTACCGATCTGGCTCAGCTGGTAGGGCGTTTTCGCGTGTAGGAAACCGCTTGGCGCATCTAAGTGATTGAAGCGGTTGTAACTTTGCATTTAGTCGTTACAATGGCGCGGCCCGTCGCAATGGCGGGCAGCGTTATGGTGGCCCTGCCGGTCCCCTCGCATTGATCAGCCGTGAACCCGGTCAGGCCCGGAAGGGAGCAGCCGCAGCGGTGACATCGAGTGCCGGGGTGTGGCTGGTGGGGTCCACCTCCATAGCCTATGTTCTTTTAACGGTTTTCGCTCTCGTCACGTCAGTGATCATGGGGCGATCTATCGTGCCACCACTTCCTCCTTGTCTCTGGCCACCCCGTTATTCGATCTTCAATTTCAGGATTGTGGAGCCTGGAGATCTGCGTTCGTTTTCCCCTGTTTTGAGACGCTCCGTCCGCTGCAAACGCACTACCATCGCGAAGCACTGATTAGTGGTCGCGTATTGCTTCTGCCTCAACAGTGCGATTCCTCAGGAAAGGAGGCGTTTCCCCTGCGAGTCTTGGTTGGAAAGCTCCGCTGTAAGCCTTACAGCTGTAAAGCTCGTTACATACGTATCACTCGCCAGCGGCAAATTTCAGTCTCCAAATCAAGTAGTTATCGAATGGCATAAAGGGCTATCGCCCCAGTGCTGATCTCGCTCCGGGTCAGTGAAAATCCCGGCTCTTCACATCGAGCCCGGTCAGCAGCGGGCTCAGGTCGGTCAGGCGCCCGGCGATGACGTGGCGCACGCCGTCGGCGCTTTCCAGGTGGCCGTCGATGCGCAGCAGGCGTGATTGCAGCAGCACCCGGCGCTGGCGCTCGGCCAGGTCATGCCAGACCACCACGTTGATCATGCCGAACTCGTCTTCCAGGGTGACGAAGATCACCCCGCTGGCGGTCTGCGGGCGCTGGCGGCCGATCACCAGGCCGGCGACGCTGACCGGCCGGCCGTGCTCGACTGTGCCCAGCTCGTGCGAGCTGCGGCAGCGTTTGGCCCTCAGTCGTTCGCGCAGCAGCGCCAGCGGGTGCGGGCCGAGGGTGGTGCCGAAGGTGGCGTAATCCGTCAGCAGGTCTTCGCCGACCGTGGGCCGTGGCAGCGCCACGGGTTCTTCACGGCTGGAATGGCCGGCGAACAGCGGCAGCTGCGGTTCCACTCCGGCCACCGCCCAGCGGGCGCGGTAACGGTTTCCGGCCAGGCCGCGCAGGGCGCCGGCGTCCGCCAGGCATTCGCGCGCGCGGGCATCCAGTGTGGCGCGTCGGCACAGATCGTCCACATCGGTGAAGGGCGCCGCCTGCCGCGCCGCCTCGATGCGCAGGGCATCCTCCTCGCGGAAGCCGCGCAGCAGGCGCAGCCCCAGGCGGATTGCCGGCTGCTCGCCGCCGCTTGGCTCCAGGCTGCAGTCCCAGGCGCTGTGGCGCACGTCCGCCGGGCGCACTTCGATGCCGTGGCGGCGGGCGTCCTGCAGCACCTGGTCGGGGCTGTAGAAGCCCATCGGCCAGCTGTTGACCAGGGCGCAGGCGTAGGCGGCCGGCTCGTGGCATTTCAGCCAGCAGCTGGCGTAGGTAAGCAGGGCGAAGCTGGCGGCGTGGGATTCGGGGAAGCCGTAGCTGCCGAAGCCCTCGATCTGGCGGAAGATGCGCGCGGTGAATTCCGCCGTGTAGCCTTTTTCCAGCATGCGTGAGGTCAGCCGCTGGCGATGCGGCTCCAGCCCGCCGTGGCGCTTCCAGGCGGCCATCGAGCGGCGCAGCTCGTCGGCCTCGCCGGGGCTGTAATCGGCGGCGACCATGGCCAGCTCCATCACCTGCTCCTGAAACAGCGGCACGCCGAGGGTGCGTGCGAACACCGGAATCAGCTCTTCGGACGGGTACTCCACCGCTTCCTCGCCGTTGCGCCGGCGCAGGTAGGGATGAACCATGTCGCCCTGGATCGGCCCGGGGCGGACGATGGCCACCTGGATCACCAGATCGTAGAATTTTTTCGGGCGCAGGCGCGGCAGCATGGCCATCTGCGCGCGCGACTCGATCTGGAACACGCCGACGGTGTCGGCGCGGCTGATCATGGCGTAGGTCGCCGCATCCTCCTGCGGCAGGCTGGCCAGGGTCCAGCGCGTGCCGCGGTAGCGCTCGATCAGGGCGAAGCAGCGGCGCAGCGCGCTGAGCATGCCGAGGGCGAGGATATCGACCTTGAGCAGGCCGACCAAGTCGAGGTCGTCCTTGTCCCACTGGATCACGGTGCGCTCGGCCATGCTGGCGTTCTCCACCGGCACCAGGGTCTGCAGCGGGTGTTCGGAGATGACGAAGCCGCCCGGGTGCTGCGACAGGTGACGGGGAAAGCCGATCAGCTCGCCGGCCAGGGTCAGGATGCGGTGCAATGACGGGCTGTCCGGGTCGAAGCCGGCCTCGCGCAGACGCTCGGCGTCCGGTATGCGGTCGCTCCAGCGTCCGCAGCAGTCGGCCAGGGCGCCGACCTGGTCGGGCGGCAGGCCGAGCGCCTTGGCCACGTCACGCAGCGCGCCGGCGCCGTGGTAGGTGCTGGCCACCGCAGTGAGCGCCGCGCGCTGGCGGCCATAGCGGCGAAACACGTACTGGATCACTTCCTCGCGGCGTTCGTGCTCGAAGTCGACGTCGATATCCGGCGGCTCGTTGCGCTCGCGCGAGAGAAAGCGTTCGAACAACAGCCGGCTGCCCGAGTTGTCCGGGTTCAGTTCGGTGATGCCGAGGGCGAAGCACACCGTGGAGTTGGCCGCCGAGCCGCGGCCCTGGCAGAGGATGTGCTGCTCGCGGGCCCAGCTGACGATGTCGTGCACGGTGAGAAAGTAGCTCTCGTATTTCAGCTCAGTGATCAGCTGCAGCTCATGCTCGACCTGCGCCCGCACCTTGGTGCTGGCGCCATCCGGCCAGCGCCAGCGCAGGCCTTCTTCGACCCGATGACGCAGCCAGGAGGAGGCATTGTGGCCGGCCGGCACCAGCTCGTGCGGGTATTGATATTTCAGCTGGTCGAGCTCGAAGTGGCAGCGCTCGGCCACCCGTAGCGTCTCGTCGAGCAACGCCTGCGGATACAGCTCGGCCAGCTCCTCGCGGCGGCGCAGGTGGCGCTCGCCGTTGGGGAACAGCCAGGCGCCGGCCTCGGCCACCGGCAGGTGCTGGCGGATGGCGCTCATGCAGTCCTGCAGGGCGCGGCGGCCGCGGGCGTGCATATGCACGTCGCCGCAGGCCAGGGCGGGAATCTGCAGGCGCGCGGCCAGGGCCTGCAACTGGTGCAGGCGGCCGGCATCGTCGGCGCCGCGGTGCAGTTCGATGCCCAGCCACAGGCGGTCGGAAAAACGCTGGCGCAACCAGATGCCTTCGTGCTCGCTGGCATGCGGTTCGGCCAGCCAGATCGCCAGCAGGCCGGCCAGCGGCGTGTCGAAGTCCTCGCGCAGCAGGCGGTAGCGACCCTTCTCGGCGCGGCGCCGGGCGACGGTGATCAGCCGGCACAGCGCCTGGTAACCGGCCAGATCCTCGGCCAGCAGCACCAGCTTGGGGCCGCCCTCGATGGGCATCTCGCTGCCGACGATCAGCGCCAGGCCGGTCTCCCTGGCCGCCTGCCAGGCGCGCACGATGCCGGCGAGCGTGCATTCGTCGGTGATTGCCAGGGCTCGGTAGCCGAGGCGCGCGGCGCGCTCGAACAGCTCGCGGGCGCTGGAGGCTCCACGTTGAAAGCTGAAATTGGACAGGCAGTGCAGCTCGGCGTAGTCGGGCGTCATGCGAACCAGCCATGCAGCTGCAGCGGTCCGGCGCCGCCGACCGGGCGAAAGGCCCAGGCGCGCTGGCCGCTGCGGGTTTGCACCAGGTAATAGTCGCGGCGCAGGTCGCCGCCGTCCCACCAGCCCGATT